>JAKSPR010000330.1 GCA_024404655.1 Clostridia bacterium
CCGTATTCTCTGTCCGCAAACGGCGTACCCGGAGGATCAGCCATCGGATAATGCGTCGACTTCTGGGATACCGTTCCGTCCGCTTCATTCTGCATGATGAACATACCGCCGAAAGTGCCGGCACTCCACATGGAAATATACTGCGAATCATTGACCGGAACGACCATTCCCGGGGATCCCTTCAGCATCTGATCCGATACCTGTTTCCCATGACTGTCAAACTGCAGGACATGGGTATCATGATCCCGTTCATTTCGTCCGCAGCCGTAGATATAACCGTCATAACTGCCGCATAGTTCCATCCATTTCACATCATCAGACTCTTTGCGGCAGGGATAGAAGCGGAACATATTTTCATAGTACAGCTCCGCATCCGCCTGTACCTCCAGCTGGGTTTTCTCCGGAATTTTCGCGTCCGCCGCACTCGGCCGTCTGATGGCTGCATTGGGTTTCGATTCACAGCCGGATGCAAAAAAACAAAGGAACATGGATAAAAGCAGCAGCCAGGCAGTATGTTTTCGGACAACATGTTTCATGGATCACAGTCCTCCCGTATCAGACTTTGTATTATAATTATAGTATATCACATCTGTCGGTTTGTGACAAGTGTTATTTCATGTTTTCTCCTAATTTTTGCGGATTTTCCCGTCTTTTTTGTATTTTTATCAAAAAAAGAAACCGCAGATTTCGTTTCTGCGGTTTCTTATATGGAACTGATAATCAGTCAAGCGCTGCTGCGTCGCTGTAGAACTTCTGCAAAGTCTCCTCTGCGGATTGTTCAATGGCAGCATAGGTGGATGCCCAGTTTGGATTGTTGTCGGCCATGGAGCGGTTGAACTTGGTCTGCACACCGCCCATGACGAGGGAGAACGTGACACCGAAGTTGAACTTCGATCCTGCCTTGATGATATCGAACATCTGAGAAGTCATGTCGTCGCGGGAATACTTGACCTTCAGCGCAGTCTCAAAATAAGTCTGGGAAGTGGTGCGGTAGTTCTGGGACGCCTGTGCTTCCATGACTGCACTGACCATATCGGGATCCTTGCAGGTCGTGGGGATCGCGAAGGAAGAATAGGTATTGCGGGCAAGGGTATGATATTCCGCCTGGCTCTCGTCGAATTTGGGATACGGAATGACACCGAACTCGGAATCCATATCGCGGTAGATCGTGCGGACCTGATCGAACTCCGCCGTGATCAGCAGCAGACGGTTCTCGCGGAACATGTTGTAATAGATCTGATGCTTCTCCGTAGAACCTGCGTCATTCTGGGTCTGATAGAAGACACCGGGGGTATCATTTGCAAAGCCGACCATTCGCTGTACGATATCCACAGCACGCTGGCTGCCGCAGTCGATATGCTGAATACCGTCCTTGTCGCGGGAGGTCAGTTCAAGATCCGTGGAGCAGATAAAGCCCGCCGCATGGTTGTAGTCGCTGATAACAAGACCGTAACGGTCCTCGGGATCAATGCTGCCGTTGCTGTTCAGATCGGCATAGGTATCTTTTGCAATGCGTGCTGCCGTATCAATGGTCCACTTGCCGCTCTTCACGATATCATACAGATTTTCCGTATCAAGATCGGTGGCTACCTTCTTATTGAACAGCATGCAGTAAGTACGCTGCATCAGCTCCAGGCTGATATCACCGGAGGCGAAATACAGTTTGCCGTTCAGGGTCGCAAGGTTCGTCAAATCCTGTACCCACCACGGCTTAGTAAAGTCCAGATACTTCGTGCTCATAAGATCAAGCAGAGCCCCGGAGCAGATGATCGTGGGGGTATAATAGGTCATGATCGTGACCATATCGTAGGCATCATCACCGCTCAGGACAGAATTGATGATGGCATTGTTATAATTATCACGGTCTGCGCTGGCACTGCCGGCAAGCGTCGTCAGCTGATAGTCCACATTCAGACGTTCCTCAACCGCAAGGTTGGCGGAATATACTGCATCGTCGACCACATCGCCGTCCTGTTCCGCACGGAAGAAGGAATCAACAAGATCATCACGGTAGAGTACACGGAAAGCCGTTCCTCCAAAATCAAGTTCGGGCAGGGCATCCTTCTCATAGGGAGATTCTTCTGCCGCTTCGGTCTCGGCAGGCGTATCGTTCCCGGCAGGAACTGTATCATTTGCGGTTGTTTCCGCTTCTCCGCCGCAGGATGCAAGCGCACCGAGCAGAAGTGATGCAAGCAGACAGGAACTGAGAATTCTTGGTTTCATGGAAAACGTGGTCATTCCTTTCGTTATCAAAATCAATTTTCAGAAAAAGTATAGCACATAGGCAGCTCAAAGTCAATACATCTCTTAGCAAAGTTTTCGTCAAGGATTTGTCAGAGACAAGAAACATCCCAAAGTTCCCGTCTTGATATTGGTTCTTAAGGTTATTTTTCTCTGATTTCGCATGAAACAGCCCCGCATTTCCCTTTTTGAAGAAAACGGAGCCGTTCCTTTCATTCATTGACGAAACGCCCAAGAATCTCGCAGGAGTCCCTTGATGTATACCCCCACAGGATGAAGCTGATACAGTTGACAGCTTCCATCCGGTAAGACGTCATCGTTCGTTTGGTCATATGGATGTTTTCTTCTTCCAGATGATCAACGATCTCTTCGGCGTTCGCCGGTTCCTGCGGAGAGAGATAATTCCAGTAAAGGATCTGATAATACAGTTCACCGTTCTTGTTTTTATGGCGAAGCGTTGCAACGGCACTGTCGATCAGATCGAGCATTTTTTTGCTTCGTTCGATGCTGCGGGCACGTCCCTGAATCTCAGTCCCGTCCAGATCCACACCCGCAAGGTATATGGAATCCAGAAACTCCTCGACATTGGTCCCGAAGATCTGTCGGAAATCCGATTTCGTCTGTTCCACTGCAACTGACAGGCTCCATACGACATCCCGGTATTTTGTCATGAGCAGCAGCGTATCGTGATACCGCGGATCGATCTGAATCTTTTTTCTTGGCATATCAGTCACCTTCACTTTCATTTTCCTTATTGATGTCAAGCGCGAACCTGCAGGCTTCGGTCCCGTCAGAACACCGGATAACAAGCTCGCCCTCCATGTTTCGTCCTCTGCAGTCCTGCGCAAGCGGATAAAGCGTATACTGAGCATGTTCGCAGTATGTACAGGGAATCCCCTGAAGACTTAGTGAATTCTTTGCAATCGCCATGACATGCAGATCCAGAAGGCTGTTCCGGACTGACTGGATTCCATGCATGTTCCCGTACATGGAGAACAGCCTTTTCTGGCATGCAGGTGTACTGTGTCCGATATCCCCGGACCGCGGCATATCTCCTAGTGCAGTTACTTTTATTTTTATTGACACTGTTATTTCCCTTTCTTGATTTCTTTTCCGGATTCCGGAGAGACCGATGCCTTCCGGCAAAATCATCGGTCTGTATTCAGAAGCAGGCGACTGATGTTCGTCGGAGA
>JAKSPR010000331.1 GCA_024404655.1 Clostridia bacterium
GGGGGAAGACGGGGGGGGCCGCAGCAGAGGCCGGGGCGGCGGATTCCACTATACCGACTACGCCAACCTCTCCGGCTGTCCGGAACGGATCGAACTGTTTGACCAGAAAGGCTTCCGCTATCTGGAACTTCACAACTGGTACGAAGACGAACTGAATCCGGACGATGTCCGGGTCATAACCTTAAATTACCCCTTCCCGGAAAACGGCGGCATGTCCTGTTCCGATCCCATGTTTGAGAGGATCTGGCGGCTCTGTGCAGACGGCGTGCGCTGGGGCACACAGGATACATTCTTTGGCTGTCCGACAAGAGAAAAGGGCGGCTTTCTCGGAGACGCCTTCATCACGGCGGCATCCCATCTGCTCATCACAGGAGACGCACGGATCCTAAAAAAACTGCTTCTTGACTTTGCAGTCAGTCTGCGGCAGGACCCCGGCATGACCGATGTAGCGCCGGCCTACATCACAGGCGGGCTGATCGACTATACTCTGCTCTATCCGATGCTGATCGAACGGTACTACACCCACACAGCAGATCTTGCCTTTGTCCGCTCACTTTTATTCACCATCGAATCCATCCACGAATGGGTCATGACAAACTGGAATGAAGACAAGCTGTTAAAGGGCACCTTCAGTCCGATCGAGGGCTTTGAACAGACGCTGATTGACTGGCCGCGTCCCTACCGCGAACGCTTTGATTTTGCCGGTGCACGGGCGGAGGCAAACGCCGTGCTGAATGCTAATTACTACGGTTTCTGCCAGTCGTCCGCCCGCCTTTACGACCTGTGCGGGGAAACAGAGGCTGCCCGGGACATGCGCACCCGCGCAGATGAGATCGCCTCCGCCATGGGCAGAACGATGTATGACGCCGAGCGCGGCCTGTTCACCGACCATGTTCATACCAGAAACTGCACGCTCCACGGAAACGCACCTGCCCTCTGCTTCGGTGTCCCGTTCCCTGGCGGATGTGACCGCGCAGCGGACTTTGTTGCAAAGGAAGGACTGAACTGCGGCGTATATTTTGCGTACTTTGTGATAAAAGGCCTGTTCCGCGCAGGAAAGGTTGATGAAGCATGGCAGATGATCGCAGGCGATGCCGAAAACAGCTGGCAGACGATGCTGAAGAACGGTGCGACGACCTGCTGGGAGACATGGAATCTTTATAATCCTGTCGGCAACGGCAGTCACTGTCATCCCTGGAGTTCCAGCCCTGTCATTTTCTGGGCAGAGGAGATCTGCGGTATCCGCCCGACCTCCCCAGGCTGGGAAAACTATGAGATCAGCCCGAAGATCCCTGCCGCACTTGATCAGGGTTCTGTCAGAGTCCCAACCCCGAAAGGCATCATTGAAATGTCCTTTGAGAGGAAAAACGGTGAGATCTCCGTCAGTTCAAAGCTTTTTGCGAAGAGCTGACACGGATCTTCCGTTCCGGATTTCACAAATCATATAACGGAGAGAATACAATTATGGCAAACAGACTTTATAAAACCTTTACCCTTGGGGATATGGAGATCCTCTATTATCTCGATGACGGAAACCATATCGGCATGCTGATGCTCCCCAAAGACAAATCAGACAGGGCAGATTTTGAAAACAAAACGCCGGAGCCCCTTGCCCAGATCTATATCCGCGGCGATGCTCTGCCCGGCGGATTTGCAGCAGGTCTTACCATGTCCCAGTCGGAAACCTCGAACCGTTTCTGTTTTGAAGAGCAGACTGTCACAACGGAAGACAATGGAATCTGCATCCGCACTGTCATGAAGGACGCAAGAGGATATCAGCTCGACCACATCCTCACCCATCGGAACGGGGACCGCGCAGTCACGGTAAAAACCGTCTTTACAAACCATTCGGAACGTGCCTGTGTCTTAGAAGATCTTTCCAGCTTCTCCATCGGCATGCTGACCCCCTTCGGCGATATGGAAGCGGTCAACCGCATGAAACTCTACCGCGCAAGAAGCTGGTGGAGTGCTGAGGGCCGTATCGAATCCGGCACAGTTTCGGAATACCATTTGGAACAGTCCTGGGCTCTGAACGGTGTCAAGGTCGAAAAGTTCTTCCAGACCGGTTCCATGCCTGTCCGGAAATACTTCCCCTTTGCCGCTGTGGAGGACGCAGACGCCGGTGTCGTCTGGGCCGTTCAGCTTGCCTGTCCGTCTTCCTGGCAGATCGAATTCCGCAGAAACCGGGAGAATCTGTGTCTCACCGGCGGTCTTGCCGATTCGGATACCGGACACTGGACAAAGACGGTCACGCCCGGCGATTCCTTTGAGACGCCCTGCGCTTATCTGACCGCAGCATCCGACTGTTTTGATTCCGCTGTCCAGCGTCTTCTTGATCTGCACAGATACTCCGAAAACTTTACGGCAGAAGGCAGACTGCCGATCCTTTTCAATGAATACTGCGCTTCCTGGGGATTCCCGACAGAAGAATCCTTAAAAAAGGCCGTGGATGCCCTGCGCGGTGAAGGCATTGACTATTTCGTCATCGATGCAGGCTGGTACTGCAACGGTGAATGGTGGAACATCGGCGACTGGAACGTCTATGAAAAGAACTATCCCTCCGGCATGGCAAAGACAACGGAATATATTGCAAAAGCAGGCATGCGCCCCGGCATCTGGTTTGAACTGGAGAACTGCACCGGATCATCGGATGTCGCAAAGAACCGTGATATGCTCCTCACAAGAAACGGTGAGGTGATCTCCAGCGGCAGAATGTTCCTTGATATGAAGAAGCCCGAAGTCCGTGCATATCTGCAGAAAAAGGTCATTGATTTCCTGAAGGACAATCATTTCCGCTATATGAAGGTCGACTATAACGACTCCATCGGCATGGGCTGTGACGATCCCGACGGTCTCGGCGAGGGTCTGCGCAAGAGCCTCCTTGCAACCGAGGATTTCTTTGACGATGTCCACAGACAGATCCCCGGCATTTCGATCGAGTGCTGTTCCTCCGGCGGACACCGGCTGGAACCCTCCATGCTCAACTGCACTGATGTCGCTTCCTTCTCCGATGCCCATGAATGTGTCCACATCCCGATCATCGCCGCCAGCCTGCACCGTCTGATGCAGCCCGCAAAGAGCCAGATCTGGGCAGTCCTGCGGAAAGAAGACTCGGTCAGACGTCTCAACTATTCCCTTGTCAACACTCTGCTCGGCGTCATGTGCCTCTCCGGCGATGTTGAGGCCCTCTCGGAAGAACAGATGAATGTCGTCCGCCGTGCTGTTGCCTTTGATAAGCGCTATTCGTTCATTATAAACGACGGTAAGTCGTCTTTCTTCGGTCCGGTCATCGAAAGCTATGCAAAGCCCGAGGGCTGGCAGGCCGTCGTCAGAAGAAATGAGGTAAGCGGTCAGACCCTGGTTGTCATTCATACCTTCGGCGGAGAGATTCCCGAAACGATCACCCTGCCCGTAACAGCCGGCCGGATCCTTG
>JAKSPR010000332.1 GCA_024404655.1 Clostridia bacterium
GAAATGCTGGCTTCCACCGAGGTAGACGGCGTTGTCTATCTTGCACTGGAGCCCGTCAACGAAAATCCCGATGAGGCGTATGTGATCTTGAAGCTCGTCACCGATGAAAACGGTGAGGAAGTTCTCGTCACCATCGACGACGATGACGAATTTGACCGGGTAGCCGACCTTTTTGAAGATGAATTCATGACCATCGAATACCCCGATGAACCCGCAAAGCCCGAACCCGCAAAATCAAAGAAGAAAAAGAAATAAGTGAAATTTATTCCGGCAGAACGCATCGTTTCTGACGTTTTCAGGCTGTACTTCCAGCCGAAAGTTTTTGAGTTCACTCTGTGAAATTCAAAAATCTTTTACGAATGAAAATGCGCAGCATTTTCATTCGCTTTCCTGCCCGGTGCGTGATACGGTATGCAATGAACCCACAATTATATAAATGGTGTCCGGCTTCCCCGGCAGGTATGCAGGCCTCCGTCCCATAACGCGTGCGTTGTGGGGTGACGCTGGTTGTCACAAAACCGGAGAGAGGACGCCAGCCCTTGTTATGAAAGGGTTTATAATTCGTGCCGTACACGGCCACGGCGGGGCTTAATTTTTTCTCGCTGTATAGAATCTCCCCGCGGAATTGCCGCAGGGAGATTTTTGTTACAAAAGTTGTTTTCGTTGAACTTTCGTTGATAATTTCATGCTATACTATTATCGGTAAGGGGGGATTTTATGTTTTCCATTCTCGTCATCGACGACAGCCGCAATACAAGAAAACTCATGGACGTGGTGCTGAAACAGAACGGTTATCAGCCGTTTCTTGCCGAGGACAGCAAGACCGCTCTTGAAATCATGGACCATAACCATATTGATCTGATCATTCTGGATATCATGATGCCCGGTATGGATGGATATGAGTTTCTGAAAACAATAAGAGACTGTCATTATACGCTTCCGGTCCTCATGGTGTCCGCAAAGGATACGCCCGAGGACAAACGAAGGGGATTTCTTTCCGGTACGGATGACTATATGGTCAAGCCCGTCGACGAGGTCGAAATGATCCTGCGGATTCAGGCTTTGCTCCGCAGGTCAAGGATTGCCGCGGACCACTGCCTCACCATCGGCGAAACGACCCTTGACTACGATGCTTTTGAGATCCGCAGAAAGGGTGAGGTCACGGTGCTGCCGAAAAAGGAATTTCAGCTTTTATTCAAGTTCCTTTCGTTTCCCAATAAGACCTTTACCCGCAATCAGCTGATGAGTGAATTCTGGGATCTGGATTCAGATTCCGAGGTCCGTACTGTGGATGTTCATATCAACCGTCTGCGGGAGCATCTGAAAGCAAATCCCGATTTTGAGATCATCACCGTCCGTGGTCTTGGCTATAAGGCGATTCGTAAAACGGAGGAAAGCCAGTGATACAAAAGGAATCTGCACCCCTCTCACTGAAACCCGTTGTACGGATCCGCAAACGGATGGAACCCGATCACAAACGGCGCTACCGCGTCAGCCTCTGGACCACAGGATTTGCGTTTCTCGGTCTTCTGACTTCAGACGTCATCTGCGCTGCGGTCATACTGTTCCTCTATTTCAAGGGTGTACTCAGTTCTCTTGACATGGCGCCGGGCGTATGGATGCTTCTGACGCTGCTTTGTTCCACATTGTTCGGTGCGCTCTTGACCTATTTCTATACGCACATGTTTCTGCGGCCGCTCAAGCAGTTCACAGAGGCCACACAGAAGGTCGCTGACGGCGATTTCTCGGTCCGTGTGAAGGTCAACGATTCCAGATTCCTGCGACGCTCGGAACTTGGTGTTCTTGCCGACAGTTTCAATCACATGACCGATGAACTGGCGGCAACGGAAATGTTCCGCAAGGACTTTATCTCCAATTTTTCCCATGAGTTCAAAACGCCGATCATCTCCATCCGCGGCTTTGCAAGACAGCTTGCCCATGAGGAGCTGACAAGGGAACAGCAGCTGGAATTTGCCCGCATCATTGAGGAAGAATCCGAAATTCTTGCCGGTATGTCTGCCAATGTCCTGCTTCTGACCAAGCTCGAAAATCAGGAAATCGTCACTGAAAAGACGTCATTTTCCCTTGATGAGCAGCTCCGCCGCTGTATGCTGATGTTTGAAGAGCAGTGGTCTGCGCTGAATCTGTCCATTGATATGGAGCTTGATGAAATCCAGTGCTATTCAAGCGAGGAAATGCTGTCCCATGTCTGGGTGAATCTGATTTCCAACGCGGTGAAGTTTTCAAGAAAAGACGGTGCGCTCTACGTGGGCTGTACTGCCGAATCCGATAAAATCATCGTCAGAATCCGTGACAGCGGCATTGGTATGAACCGTGAGACCCTCTCTCATATTTTTGATAAATTCTATCAGGGAGATTCCTCCCATACCGGAGCCGGAAACGGTCTCGGACTTGCCATCGTCTATCGTATCCTGTGTCTTCTCGGCGGTGAAATTCAGGTGGAAAGCGATCCGGGTTTCGGCAGCACATTTACGGTCTTTTTACCGATTGAAGGAGATGGTTGAAAATGCAGAACACAAAAGAGCGATATGATTTTTTCCGTCTTTGTTTTCCCGGTATCATCCGCAGGGAGCAGACTGTTATTGAGCTTCTGAACCGGGATGATATGACTGCTCTGGAACGGCGGGAACAGGGAGAGCTTACCGGTATCCTCTTGTATTCCGGTAATATCGTTTATTTGTTCTGTGTCCATCCTGATCATCGTCATCAGGGTATCGGGTCCACGCTGCTGTCGGCAGCCGAAGAAGAGATACAGAAAGCGGGATATAACGAGATCCGTTTCTGTGACGGAAACGGTTATCTGACCCCCGGTGTCCCGATTGATTTTTCCACTTATGAAGAAAATTCCGGTTTCTTTTCCCGCCGGGGATATGTCCACGACTGGGGCGGGGACACCTGCGTTGATATGCAGACACCGCTTGATGATATTCCTGCATTTCCGTATCATATCGGGACACAGACAGTCACAAGAGACGGGATAACTTATCTCATCCGTTTTGCAGATGAGAAAGATCTTCCGGGCATACTTGCGTGTGTCGGGGACGGCTGGCCGGATTTTTCAAAATACTATCGGGAAACTGACCGATACAAAGGGACCGGCCAAGATCGGGTTCTGCTTGCCGAGGATCCTAGCGGAACTGTACTTGGCACGCTTATGATCTCCTGTGAGGGGGAAAAACGCGGCGTAGGATCTGTAGGTTGTACCGTCACAAGGCAAAGCGTTCAGAGGCGCGGTATTGCAACAGCGCTGGTCTGTGCAGGAACTTCGTATCTGAAGGAACAAGGTCTGGAAACCGCATATCTTGGTTATACGTATTCCGATATCATTCCGATGTACGGTCGGGCGGGATATAAGGTTTCCATGTCCTATATGATGGCAGTAAAAACATTTAAATAGA
>JAKSPR010000333.1 GCA_024404655.1 Clostridia bacterium
GAGGGCACACCGTCCACATAAGCGGGAAGATCCCCCGCCGCAATCACATGACCGCCGAGGGCAATGAATTCATCCAGCAGCGCAAGGGTCGTCGGGCGAATGGTCTCCATACCGCCGATGACCACCGTGTGATAGGAGGCAAGACCTACCCGCAGCACAGGCAGCCCGTCTTCAGCAAGCTCCGCTTTGCCCATCTGTGCCATCATCTGTTCTTCGCCGTAGTCAAAGTCGATCTGGTGATCGGTGAGGATGTGGAACATCTGCTGATAGAGGTCTTCCAGACGCTGGACCTCCGGGGATACCGGGATGATCCACTGCGCCCAGCCGAGATAGGACTGGGACCAGACGCTTTCCACAGGATTGAGGACAAGAACGTCACAGACGGGAGAACCTTCGCTCATCAATGCACCAAAGCGGGCAAAGTAGGATTCCACCGCATGATAGTAGGGGTACCACGTGGACTGATGCAGAATGCTTGCCGGATAGTCGCGCTTGGATTCGCCTTCCATTGTGTACCAGGAAAGATGCGGGCAGCGCAGGTTGATGCCGAACAGCGCCTGCCAGTCACCGACAGCCTTGTGACCTTTGAAGGACATCTGCCAGCCGGTGCAGCCGTAAAGCTCGGAGAGCAGCCATTTCTTGCCGATCTGCCGCGCGGAGGACGCGATCTGCTTGACGACCCAGTAACAGCGGTTGCCCTCGGAAAGCACATCCACGCCGGGATATCCCATGAATTGATAGAAGCGCATGAGAGAACCCTGAGGAACTGCCTGATTGGTCAGCGCATCTTCATGAAGCACATGACCTGTAAAGATGATGCCGTGTTCCTCACACCAGTCGTTGATGGGCTTTGCAAAGCGCTCCAGGAACAGATTGTCCGCAAGGTCAAAATAGTCGTGCTTGACCTTTGCAAAACGCTCGCCGTCCGGACGGTAGAACAGCTCCGGCAGGACTTCTTCTGCGGAATAACCGTATCTCTTTCTGAACTCTACAAACAGATCATCGGTCCATGCCATGGAGCAGGTGATGACGCCGTTTTCGTTCTGATAGTTGTCCATAGCGTGACCGCGGTGGGGTTCATCGGTGAAGATACCCTTGATGGAGCGTCCCATCCGGTCGCCGCAGTGAGCCTGATACTGCTCGTGGGTCAGCTCGATAAAGCGGCGCGTTGCTTTTTCGCTCATGGTGTCGATGTAGGTGGTGCCGTTATAATTGGAGTTGGGCGCATCGGGAACGATAGAGAAGGAGACTGCACGCCATGCGCCGGGATGCTCTGTCGACTGCGCTTCTGCAAGAACTGTGATGTCCGTTCCGGCAGAAACGGGGAAGTATTCGTACAGATTGATGCCGTCAATGCGGGCAAGGAAGCAGAGAATTTTGTCGTCGCTCCACGCAAAGGTTTCCGGCGCTTCCTCCCTTATGACAAGGGACTTCATGCGGTACTGGGGATCGGTTGTGACCTTGCCGCCCGCAGAGCCGGAGGGCCAGCGGTCCTCATCGTAAAGCCACGCTTCCATGCCGCGTGCTTCGCCTTCGTCAGCACCCGCATTGATGAGATCAAACCAGTCTTTGCCGAGATATTCGGTGATCAGACCCGCACGGGAGTGCATGAAATATCCGCCCAGACCCATTTCCTGCATGATGCCGATCTGGCGGCGGACCTCATCTTCCCGCAGCTCACCGTTCCACGACCAGAACGGCTTTGCCCGGTATTCGTTTCCGGGGTTTGCAAATAAAGTTTCCAGTGATTTTATATCCATCATATTATAATTTCCTCCTTGGGCGGCTTTTTCATGAAAAGCATTTTTGTGATACACTGCATTATAGCAAATTCTGCCGCGATTGTAAACCGATTTCCCGAAATTTTTCAAAAAAAGCGGACCAAACGTGAATAATCTGCGGAATCCATTGACAGAACACACTTTTTCATGTAAAATAGATACGATATTCAAAACTTATAGTCTGAAAGAAAACGAGGTAATCCCATGAAAAAACTGTTGATCCTTGTCATAGCCGCCCTGACCCTGACCATGCTTGCTGCCTGCGGCGGTGAGAAAGCGCCCGCTGCTGTGGTTGACGCAGATACTGTTGTACGCGGCATTCTCACCGAAAACAGCCTTGACCGCGGTTATATCTTTTCTTCCGCTTCCTCCGAGGAAGGCGAGTATCTTGATGAAGATCTGATTTCCACTTACTACGGCGACGGCGAATCCGATCCGGATTTCACCCAGGTGGAAAACTACTGCGTCTATATTGACGAAAGCGATTCTCTGTGCTTGAACGAAGTCGGTCTGTTCCGTCTGAAAGAAGGCGCTGATACCGCCAAGTTCTCTTCTTATCTGAAAGCCCGTATCGACGCAAAGATCGCAAAGTCCAAGAATTATCCCGATATTGATGCCGATACTCTTGAAAAGGCCAAGGTCGTCACCGACGGTCAGTATGTCTATTACGTCTGCATCAAGGATAAGATCGACGGCATCGCGGATGCGCTTAAAGCTGCCATCCACGGAAACTGATCCGGGAACAGGAGTATTTCTGTGGTATTTTCATCACTGATCTTTCTGTTTGCATACCTGTGCATCACGCTGACGCTGTACTTCATCGTGCCGCATAAGGGACGCAATATCGTTCTGTTTGTCGTCAGCCTCGCCTTTTACGGCTGGGGTGAGCCGCTTTATATTCTCGTCATGCTGTTTTCCATCTGCGTGGCGTATATCTTCGGCTTCTTCATCGACAAATACCGGGATACGGATCAGAAAAAAGCAAAGATTTTTCTTGCTGTTTCCGTCATTCTGAACCTCGCTTGTCTCATCTTTTTCAAGTATACCAACTTCTTTATCGAGAATCTGCGGCTTCTGCCGTTCCTTTCGGATGTCCTGCATCCCATCGAGGGGCTGGAGCTCCCCATCGGTATTTCTTTCTATACTTTCCAGATCATGTCCTATTCCATCGACCTTTACCGCGGACAGACCGGAGTACAGAAGAACTTCATCGCCTTCGGTACCTACGTCACCCTGTTCCCCCAGCTCATCGCAGGCCCCATTGTCCGTTACCGTGATGTGGATGATCAGCTCACCGAGAGAGTGGAGAACATCGATAAGTTTTCCTCCGGTGTCCAGCGTTTCATCGTTGGTCTTGGGAAAAAGGTTCTCCTTGGTGACAGCATTGCAGCGGTTTATGAATATTACAAGGCTGCTGCAAAGTTTGAACCCTCCGTACTGGGTGCCTGGATGATCACGATCTGCTTCACCCTGCATATCTATTTCGACTTTTCCGGTTATTCCGACATGGCCATCGGCCTTGGCAGAATGTTCGGTTTTGAGTTCCTTGAAAACTTCAACTATCCCTATATATCCAAAAGCATCACCGAGTTCTGGCGACGCTGGCATATCTCTCTGTCCACATGGTTCAAGGA
>JAKSPR010000334.1 GCA_024404655.1 Clostridia bacterium
TTTTTCTATCGATCAATATTTTACTAAGTCACAAAAATCAGCGTTTTGATCAACGGAAACCCTGTCAGAGTTCCTCTCTGCCGTGTTTCCGCTATGCCCTATAATACCGAATGGCCCGGCTTTCAGCGGCCTCTTGACCAGACGGAGACAGCACCGTTTCTGTCCTTTTCGGCAGATGAGGCGGTGACTATACAGGCAGTATACGATCACCCGGTCGGGGAGATCATGGTCCGGCCGCTGTCAGCACATATACAGCCGGAAAAAGATGACCGCACGGTGAAAATCACCCTGACAAAGCCCGGCGCGTACACGCTGGAGGCTGACGGCTTCCATGAAGCGCTTCATATCTTTTTCGATCCTGTCCATGACTTTGAAGCGGATCTGACTCACAGCAAAAGGACCGTTCTTCACTATGGCCCCGGCATCCATCATATCGGCCGGGTGGAGCTGTCTTCGGACACCACAGTCCTCATTGACCGGGATGCGGTGATCTACGGCTCGTTCCTTGCGCTGTGTGCGGAGAACGTCTCCATCCTTGGTTACGGCGTCATTGACGGCTCGGAGGAAAAGAGGCTGGACGGTGACCGTCTTCTGCCGCTGGACTATGAAAAACCGATCCCGGAGGACCGTGAGGGCATTCTTGCGCTCCTTGCGCATACCCGGGTCCTTGACGGCATCCTGCGGTTCTACCGCTGCCGGAATGTCCGGGTGGAAGGGGTGATCCTGCGGGATTCCTCCACCTTTGCACTGATTCCCGCCGCCTGTGAGAATGTGGTGATCGAGCGGGTTAAGACCATCGGCATGTGGCGGTATAATTCCGACGGCGTGGATGTGTTCAACTCTGCCAATGTGGTGATCCGGAACGGCTTTTTCCGGGATTTTGATGACTGCATCGTCCTCAAGGGCATCGCCGGATGGGATGACCGGAACAATGAAAATATCCTGGTGGAGCATTGTGTCACCTGGTGTGACTGGGGACGCAATCTGGAAATCGGTGCGGAGACCAATGCGCCGGAATACCGGAATATCATCTTCCGTGACTGTGACTGTATCCACGGTTCTTCCATTTTCATGGACGTGCACCATCACAACCGCGCGGAAATCCATGATGTGATCTTTGACGATATCCGTGCGGAGTATACCCATTATCAGCTGCCCGATACTTATCAGCATGATATGACTGCGCCGTTCCCGGGCGGACAGCCGACGCGGCATCCGCTGCTCATGGCACTGCCTATCCGGAAAAAGGGACTGTTCGCAAAGGACGGGCTGTCGGGCACCATGCACGATATCACGTTCCGGCATATCAGGGCTGTCAGCGATGCGCCGGAGATTCCCATGCCGGAATCCATGGCGGTCGGCGTGGACGAAGATCACCGCGTGGACGCTGTCCGCATAGAGGACGTGACCTTCAACGGAGAGGCGGTCCGGACAAAAGAGGCTCTGCGCCTTTTCGTCGGTGATTTTGTCGGGGAAATACACATTCAGTAAATCTGTGAAAAACGCAGGCACTTCCGCTTCCCCAAAAGGGAAGCGGAAACTGTCTGCGCTGTTTTTTATTCTTTGGGAGCGTTGTTTTTATCTTTCGGCTCTTCCTGTTTCTCCGGACTGAGACCGGTCAGATCACGGGTGTTCTTGTTCTTGACAAGAACATAGTTGAAAAGACCGATGACCAGCGCACAGACGAGGATGATGATGGACGCCACCGTCTGTTCCTCCGAGAGCATGATCGCCAGAATGCCGAGAATGGAGCAGATGCAGTAGAGGATCGTGACCGACTGACGGACGTTGAAGCCCATGTCGATGATCCTGTGGTGCAGATGCCCGCGGTCCGCGGAAAAGGGACTGCGTCCGGCAAGGATTCTGCGCAGGAAGGCAAAGCAGGTATCAAACAGCGGATAACCGAAGATGATGATCGGAATGAGGAAAGATACCATCGCAGTCATCTTGAAGAATCCGATGATGGAGATGACCGAGAGCATGTAGCCGAGGAACAGGGCTCCCGTATCGCCCATGAAGATCTTGGCAGGATTGGCGTTGAAGGGCAGGAAGCCGATGCAGGCGCCGGTCAGAATGGCCGTGACCATGGCAATGGGAAGCTCCGCATGGAGCAGGGTCACGATCAGAAGGGAAGCGGAACAGATCGCCGTGACGCCGCAGGCGAGGCCGTCCAGACCGTCAATCAGATTGATGGCGTTGGTCATGCCCGCAATCCAGAAAATGGTGATCGGAATTGCCAGCACGCCGAAGCGTACATAATGCCCGAACAGGTTGATCTGCTCAATGCGGACACCGCCGAGCATGACGGGAATCGCTGCCGCCAGAATCTGGAAAACCAGCTTGAACCATGGATTCAGAGCAAAACGGTCGTCGAAGATGCCGAGCAGGATGATGATAAGACCGCCCAGCCACGCGGTGATCGTCGTGATGGTAAGATCACAGAAAATCACACCTGCAATCGTGACACCGGTGAAGATGGCAAGACCGCCCAGCAGCGGCATGGGCTTCTTGTGCATTCTCCGGTTGTCTTTGGGAACGTCCACGGCACCGATCTTGTAGGCGAGTACGCGGACGATCGGGGTGACGGTGAAAGCTATCAGTCCTGCGCACAGCAGCGCAAGAAAAATCTGAATCAGAAATGCGCTGTCGATGTTTGTATTCATAAAATCAAGATTCCTTTCGGTATACAGACAGAATGCGTCAGAGACGATCTGTCAGATTGCCCGGTATGGATCAGAACTGAACGAAGCCGACCTTGCGGTAGACCTTGGAAAGGGTCTTGCGTGCCAGGTAGGAGGCGGATTCGGCACCCTTCTTGGCGACGGATTCGAGATATGCTTTGTCTTTGGAAAGCTGTGCAAACTTGGTGCGGACAGGCTCCAGCGCATCGGCGCAGGTCTCACCGACCGCCAGCTTGAAGTCGCCGTAGCCCTTGCCGGCAAATTCCGCTTCGATCTCGTCGTAGTTCTTGCCGGTGAAGCTGGAATAAATGGACATGAGGTTGGAAATGCCGGGTTTGTCCTCGCCGTAGCGGACAACGGTATCGGAGTCGGTGACGGCGCGCTTGAACTTGCGGATGATATCATCCTTGGAATCGAGAATACGGACGGTGGCATTTTCGTTGGTATCGGATTTGCTCATCTTCTTTTCCGGCTCCTGCAGGGACATGATCTTCATGCCGCTCTTGGGCAGGTAACACTCGGGAATGGTGAAGGTGTCGGAGTAGACGGAATTGAAACGCATGGCAATATCACGGGTCAGCTCCACATGCTGTCTCTGGTCGACACCGACGGGAACGAGGTCCGCCTGATAGAGCAGAATATCCGCTGCCATCAGAACAGGGTAGTCAAACAGACCGGCGTTGATGTTGTCGGCGTGCTTGGCGCTCTTGTCCTTGAACTGGGTCATGCGGC
>JAKSPR010000335.1 GCA_024404655.1 Clostridia bacterium
TCTGCGTGTCGTCAAGACCATTGCCAACCGAAACGGCCTTTATGCGGACTTCTCTCCGAAACCGCTTTCTGACCATCCCGGAAACGGTATGCACATCAATGTCTCCGTTGAGGGAAAGGACGATGTCATGCTGTTCCCTTCCATGATTTCAGGTGTTCTGGAAAAGATTTCGGATATCACGGTGTTCCTCAATCCGACAGACAATTCCTACGCGCGCCTTGGCAGCTGCAAAGCGCCGGGCTATATCACATGGTCGGCAGAAAACCGTTCACAGCTGATCCGTATTCCTGCCGCTACGGGTTCCTTCCGCAGAATGGAACTCCGTTCCGCTGATCCGGGTGCCAATCCCTATCTTGCTTTTGCGCTCCTGATTTATGCGTGCCTTTTCGGTATCCGGAATCATTCGGAGCTTCCGATTGCCTCTGACTTCAATCTGTTCACAGCATCCCCGGAGCAGCTTTCTGTTCTCAAACGTCTGCCTTCTTCCCGCAGAGAGGCCGCCAATACCGCCATTTCCAGTACTTTCGTCAAAGAAATCCTGCCCGCGTCACTGGTCCGGGCATTCTGCAAACCGTCCTGATCATAAACCAATTCAAAAAGGAGGAATGAAACCGCATGATCTTTGAAAGCCGGAGTTACCGTGTTCTGCTCGTTTCTTCCTCAGAGAAGTTCAACGGCGCGATTCTGCCGCTGCTGGATGCCGGACGGTATGACCCACCCGTACAGGTCAGCAGTATTGCAGCAGCCAAACGTGCGGCACTGGAAAGCTCCTACGATTTCATCATCATCAATGCACCGCTGCCGGACGATCTTGGTGTCAAATTTGCAACCGACATGTGTGCCGGAAAAAGTACGGTCTGTCTACTTCTTGTCAAAGCGGAATTGTTTGACGAAACACGGTCCAAAGTGGAAGAATACGGCGTTTTCACGCTTTCCAAGCCAACTTCTGCCTCTATGATGGAACAAAGCCTTCTCTGGATGGCAGCAGTGAGAGAGCGCCTGCGGCGCATGGAGAAAAAGACCGTCTCCATTGAGGATAAGATGGAGGAAATCCGTCTTGTCAACCGTGCCAAGTGGCTGCTCATCGAGCACGTCAAGATGACGGAACCCGATGCACACCGCTATATTGAAAAACAGGCAATGGATCTTTGTGTATCCAAGCGCGAGGTAGCCAACGATATCATTCATACCTATCAGCATCACATATAAACCCGTATGATCCGGTTTCATGACCGTGGTCATACGGGCTTATTGTTTTATTTTCTCTTTCCTCTTGCATAAATATACCAGATGTGATATAATATGTGAAAACACTGGAAAACAGGAAGATTTATGAAAAAATATCTGAAAACTGCTGTCATCAAAACTCTGCCTGTCATGGCGGGATATATGGTGCTCGGTATAGGCTTTGGTATTATAGCACAGAAAAACGGATATGGGATCCTATGGGTGCTTGCCATGAGTGCACTCATCTATGCTGGTTCCATGCAGTACGTGGCCGTCAGTCTTCTGACAGGCGGTGCTTCTCTGCTCACATCAGCTCTGACCACGCTGATGGTCAATGCGCGTCATCTTTTCTATGGAATCTCCATGATCGGTCCTTACAAAGGAGCGGGAAAATATAAGCCCTATCTTATTTTTGCTCTGACCGATGAGACATATTC
This sequence comes from Clostridia bacterium, assembly GCA_024404655.1. GTDB lineage: Bacteria > Bacillota > Clostridia > Oscillospirales > CAG-272 > RGIG3925. The sequence goes on from JAKSPR010000335.1 coordinate 1,665, forward strand.
CCTTACCTGTACTGGAGACTATCCGGAGGGAGCCGATAAACATAAATACTGGTTTTTACTCTCTCTGCTTGATCAGACATACTGGGTGACCGGAAGTGTTCTCGGCGCTATCGCCGGAAAAGCAATTCCTTTCGATTCAACAGGGATTGATTTTGCCATGACAGCGCTCTTTATCACCGTTTTCGTTGAACAATGGAAGACAACGAAGAACCACATTCCTGCCCTCATCGGTCTCGGCGCATCGGTTCTGTGTCTTCTGATCTTCGGACGCGACAGTTTCCTAATCCCCGCAATGATCCTGATCCTCGGAATGCTTTCCGGAGGTAAAAAGATCATCGAGCGAAAGGAGGGCGGCGCATGAGTACCGGATATGCGGTTCTGACCGTTGCAGTCATCGCCCTTGTAACAGCCGCGCTCCGTTTTCTGCCGTTCCTCATATTCAGAGGAAAAGGGGAACCGCCTGCATTCATCGGCTATCTCGGAAAAGTCCTTCCCTATGCCATCATGGCAATGCTGGTTGTTTATTGTCTGAAAAGCGTTTCTGTCCTTTCAAAGCCCTACGGTCTTCCGGAGCTGATAGCATGTGCTTCCGTTGTAGGGCTTCATCTGTGGCGGCGGAATACGCTGCTCAGTATTGCCGGCGGCACCATCATCTATATGCTGCTCGTGCAGCTTGTTTTTGCATAATCTGACATTCAGGAGTGAATTTGTATGTCTATTGAAAAAGGAAAAGCCTATTTTGCTTCGGTCGGCATGCTCGACCGTGTCAAAGAATTTACCGTATCCTCTGCGACCGTTGCCCTGGCTGCTCAGGCGCTCGGATGTGAGGAATGCCGCATCGCCAAGACCCTGTCATTTCATGTGGGAGAACGGGTCGTGCTCATCGTCTGCGCCGGAGATGTTAAGATCGACAATGCCAAATACAAGGCGTTCTTCGGAGCAAAAGCAAAAATGCTGGCAGCCGATGAAGTTGAGCCTCTGATCGGTCACGGTATCGGCGGTGTATGCCCCTTCGGTATCAATGATGGTGTTGATGTATACCTTGATGAATCCTTAAAGCGTTTCGAGATCGTCTATCCTGCCTGCGGCAGTGCAAGTTCTGCTGTGGAACTGAAGCTGGATGAATTGGAAACACATTCAAAGAGCCTTGGATGGATCGACGTCTGCAAGCCGATGGCGTAATTCTTAATAAAAAACAAAAGCGGTTCCCTTTCGGGAACCGCTTATTTTATTGCGTTATAAATCAGTCAACATTCCACTTGTCAACGAGCTTTGCAATTGCCTTTTCTGCAGAAGCGCGCTTCTTTTCAAGAGTGGAGGCGATTGCCTTACCCTTGAAGATGACATCGGAAAGGGTGTCATTCAGAGTACCGAAATTGTAGACGGAGGTGAAGTCGATATACAGGTTATCGAGCAGCAGATCAAGAACCTCAACACTTCTGGGGTCACGGGAGTCCTTCTGCTTGTAAACGGTATCGAATGCAGTTGCACGGATATACTCATTGGAGTATCTTGCAAGTGCCTCGGTAACAAAACCGTCAAATTCAGGATCAACAGTTGCAGGGAGACCGATGAAGCCATTGACGTGAATGGAAACGAAGGACATATAGGTTTCCTGTGCTTCGTCGAACTTGGGATCCGGAAGGATCAGGTAGTCAGCATCCATATCACGCAGATGGACAGCAGCACTTTCCAGCTTGTGCTGGAGGAACAGAGCATGATTCTGCTTGAAGCTGATGTTGGAGAT
>JAKSPR010000336.1 GCA_024404655.1 Clostridia bacterium
TCAACAAGATGATCAACGCCGGAGACAATTCCATAGATGCTGCGATCGTCTATCTTACCAGCATGCCGGCCCTCATTGCCGATGCAGGAAAGCTGACGGATCTTTCTGCTGTTTCTACACTGAATACCTCTGCTTCCTGGTGGGACCAGAACGCGGTAACTGAGTTTACCCTCGGCGGGCAGATGAAACTGCTCGTCGGTGATCTGAATCTCTACAACACGTTCTCCCCGATCATGTACTTCTTCAACAAGAACGTAGCAAATCAGTATGACCTCGGCAATCTCTATGATCTTGTCCGTGACGGAAAATGGACCAATGACAAGATGATGGAGTTCAGCAAAATCACAGCGGCCGACCTGAACGGTGACGGTGCGATGGACGAAAACGACCGCTTCGGTCTTGCCGAGCAGTTAAATCTGCTGAAGCATTTTATTACCGCCGGCGGTCAGCGTTTCTCCTCCCGTGACAAGGACGGCAATGTTATCCTGACCCTGAATACCGAGACAACGGCGGGTATTGTCGAAACGATCGTACCGTTCTTAAATGACAAGAAAGTCTGCAATGCGGCAAACCACTATAAGAGCAAATATTCCAATGTTTTCCGCGAGCTGCACGTTCCGATGCTGATGAACGATCAGCTGCTGTTCAACATGAACCAGCTGCTCATCGCTTTTGAACTGCGTGAGATGGAGGCGGATTTCGGTGTGCTCCCGTGTCCGAAGGCGGACGAAGCGCAGTCCTTCTATTCCACGCCCGTGGAGACATGGTGGGCGACCTGCATCTGTATTCCGGAAATGTGCTCCCGCAAGGAGGACACCGGTTATGTGCTGGATGCGATGGGTTATTATTCCCAGAAGCTTGTGACCCCGGCTTTTGTCGATCAGACGGTCACGAGCAAGTCTCTGCGTGATGAGGATTCTGAAGAAATGCTGCATCTTATCATGGACAGCCGCTATTATGACGTGGCGCTGATCTATGACTGGGGCAATTATACGCAGGTCGTCACGACCCTTGGTGAGTCCGGCAAAACGAATTTCGCATCCGCTTATGAAAAGGCGGAAAAGCGGATCCTTTCTGCACTGGAAAAGACCATGGGTCAGCTGAACGAACAGAACTGATATATGAAATGAAAAACGGCATCTGCTGCTTTTATGTGCAGATGTCGTTTTTTGACCGATAAGTTCTGCGGTCCAATAGTATATGGGCTGGTATCATGGCTTTTGAAAAGCAAAGCCATAAAGAGAGGACAATTTATGAAGACACGCAAAAAAAGGCGATGCCGGCAGACGACATATTTCCTGTTGTCTGTATTGATGCTTGCAGGGATGACTGCCTTCACAGGATGTGGGGCGCAGACTGCCGTCGGTGCGGAAACGGAGACAACAATGGGGCAGATCTATGAAGATACAGAAGGGGAGGAATCTGTGATGACAGACCGGAAACAGCTTATTCCTGATCCGACCTTCCGGAATGGATTTACCATCCGTTCCCAGAAGGATCACGAAAACGGCGACAACTTTGAAGATCTGGGAGTATTCCCGGATGATTCGGCATCTCCTGCATGGCTGATTGTCCAATGGGACAGCGGACCGTGTCTCTGGGAGGACCGTGTTCCGGCGGCGGACGGTGTTCTGACCGACGGGAGGTCCAAGTGGGTGACATTGAACGGGGACGGTGCCAGTCTGCGGCTTGACAGCGCCGCGTACTATGAGATGAAACCGGACGGCGCGGCTGCTGCCGGGGATTTCTGGCCGCATCTGCTGCTTGAATGTACGGATTTCGGATATGCAGCGGCGAAAGCAGCGGAAAAAGAGTTTTACAGCTGCTCGGCGGATGAACTGCTGCTCTCTTTTGATCTTAATATGAGCGCATTTTCCTGCACGCCGAATGAAAAAGACTGGGTCGAAGCAGATCAGTTCCTCATGTACTTTTATGTGAAGGGAAAACATTCCAATGATTTTGTCTGGTTCGGCCTGCAGCTCTTTGACAGCCGCTGGGAACGCAATACGCCTTATGTGGGGATCGACGGCGGAAAGGCTGACGCCTCCGGAAGTCTGATTTATTCCATCGGGCTTACTGAGGTCTATAAGTGTGCCGACGGAGGTCTCTGGAAGAATAAAGCCGTTCCGGCTGACGGGAAGTGGATCCATATCGAGATTGATCTGACCCCGCATCTTAACAAAATGTTCCGGAGCGGCAGTGAAATGGAGTATTTTTCCTCCGCAGTTTCTTCCCTTGATGACCTTTATATTGACGGCATGAATCTGGGTTTTGAGACCATCGGTACTTTTGACACCGAAATGGGGATCCGGAATCTGTCCCTTGTTTCTGTAAAACATTGATTTTATAAGAACACTATGGTATAATGGAGTGCAAACGGCGGAAAAGGATCAGAGGATCGGTTCCGGGCAAAAATGCTGCGGTACCGCCGGGTGAAGGAGTGATTATCACAATGAAAAACGTATTTTCAGTACTTATGGCAGCATGTCTGCTTATGGGTCTCACCGCCTGCGGCAATGCGGGGGATAATGAACCGTCTGTATCACAGGGGATCGGAACCGAAAAAATCACCGCAGGTCAGAACGAAACTGCAGCTTTGGCAGACGGAACTCAGGAAACGGAACAGACAGAAGCTGAGAACGAAAAGACAAACGAACCGGACACGCCGTCTGATGCGATGCTGATCGACGGCAGGGATTACAGCAGCGGAATGGTTGAAATCGTTTACGGAGATGTTGAATTCAATACCGACTACTATATCCAGAACTTTACGGTGAAAAATCTCTGCGATTTTCCTGTATATTTATGGGAGTACCCGATGGAGCCCGGTGAAGTGCTGGAACTGGCCCATGCACTTGATCTGGATGAGGATTCCTACGATCCGGTTTTCAATTTTTACGATGAAAACGGGGTCGAAACCTATAAATACTATCACGTGACGCTGGATCACAGCGGTGATACGGTCAGCAGTCATGCGGAGCTGATCGCCGATCTGTTTTTCCCCGGAAAGCCGGAGGAACTGAAGGCGGGAGACGTGATCTGTGAGAGCGGCGGGATTCAGTTGATCGTGGATGGCTATGAGGTCCTGAATAAAGAGCTCTCTTCAGAAAAAGCCAATCTGGAGATTCTCTACCGGATCGTAAATCCGACGGACAACACGGTTTGTGATTACAATGGTTCTGTCGCGGCAGAGCCGAACAGTACGGCTGAATATGCATACCGTGTGGAAACAGAATTCCTTGAAACGACCATAGACGGCGAGATGGTCGCGAATTTTGAAGAGTATATCTTTAACAGCGAACAGAAATGTGTCGGGGTGATGCTCGGCAGAGTACTGATTCCGGACTCTTGGTTTGAAGAAAAGGATGCAGCCAACGAATTCCTTGAAAACGACAAAGTCGATGAGAC
>JAKSPR010000337.1 GCA_024404655.1 Clostridia bacterium
CGACTTCCTCCGAAAAAATATGATGCAGTTCATTTTCCGAAATACTCATTGCTTTCATATAGTATCCCTCACACATACTCCGTCTCAATCGTCAGCGCAGCCTTGAAATCCGGGTACTGCTCCTTCACATATTCCGTAAATTCTGTGCGGAGCCCATCCCAGTCGCGCAGGGCGTAGTCCACAACAAAATCGCAGTACAGCGTCCTTGTCGCGGGATCAAGATACAACGCATGAAAGCTCTTGATGTGTTCGTGCTCCATGAGGAACGCATGGATCTTTTTCCGGATCTCTCTGTACAGTTTGTCCGCCAGTTCTTTTTCGCCGGGACGGCCGATCAGCTCTGACAGTGTTTCCCGCAGAACGTCAATTCCGGCCTTCATGATGAACGCGGAAATGAGAATACCCGCATAGGCATCCGCCATGATGCCGAACATGAGGAACAGCAGGGTTGATAAAATGGTGATGACCGATGAGAAGGAGTCGTTTCTGCTCTCCATGCCCACCCCTTCCAGCGCAGAGGAGCCAGTCTTCTTTCCCATGCGGATGGTATAGATGCCAAGGAAGAATTTGACAACGGCGGATACGGCGATGATGATGATGGACAGGTAGGAAACAGACAGCTCCTCCGGATGGAAGATCAGCTTGACGGAGCTTATCAGCATCTCGATACCCGTCAGAAGAATCAGAAGCGATACCACAAGTCCGGTCAGATATTCGATGCGTTTATAGCCAAAGGGATGCTTTTCGTCCGGGTGTTTCCCTGCCAACCTCGTGCCGATGAGCGTCAGAACCGAGGACAGTGCGTCCGCTGCGTTGTTGGCACCCTCCGACATGATGGCGATTGAGGACGCCAGCGCGCCGAGAATCACTTTCAGGATCGCCAGCAGCAGATTGATAACGATGCCGATATCCGAGGTCACGGCGATCACGTCTTCTCTGTTTTAAGGATCCTTATGGAACAGTCGATACAGCAGTTTCATATTGCCTCCGATTTTCGTTTCTTAAAACAGATCAAGCATACTGTCAAGGTATATCATCTCCCTGACATTCAGCACATATTCCGGTTTTGTCAGATAATACAGCAAAAATTCCAGCACCATCGCGCTGCCGAGGCTGCGGCCCTCGATTTTGAAATTGGAAAAGCCCATGGGGAGATAGAGATTCTGAATATCATGGACACCGATAAAGCCGGGGTTCTGCATAGCTTTGGAAAAACGATAACCCTCCCCTGCTCCCGGCGCATGGCAGATATGATCGGGGCAAGGCTCTCCCATATTCTTCCGGCTGACGTTTTCATAGCAGGCCCTCCGTTCCCGGCAGGTAAAGGAGCAGCACTCGTTGCAGAGGAATTCCACTTTGTCCTTCTCCGTTTCGTCAAGGGATGACAGACGGTCAAAGGCCTTGTTCAATCGGAAATCCGGCACCACATAGGAAAACTCCGCCCGGTCGAGCTCCGCCCGCAGATCAGAAAATTCCGTCAGCACCTTCGTGGTGGAAGAAACGAAGTAAAGTCCCGGATACCGCTTTTTCAGATAGTCAAGCAGAAGCTCCGAATGGACGATGACACCGTTTTTCATACCGTCCGCCGCCTCAAATTGAGAGCAGAGCCTGTTGCATTTCGGATCGCCGAGATGCTCTTTTCGCAAAAGCGATCCGCTGAAGGTCAGCCGCGCGGAAATGCCGTATTCTTTTAAGAGCGCAAGAACTTCTCCCGGGGTACTGTCACCATATCCGACCCGTCCGCCGCCCCAGAGACAGTCCGCAGGTGCTCCGTAGACGGAACCGATCTCACACCACGGATAGAAATACTCCCGGTGCTCCCTGTACAGCGGCAGAAACAGGCGGTACAGTTCATAAAACTCAAAAAGCCCCGGCAGATGATAGACGGCTGTCCGGTTCATAAGATCGCTCCCTTCCCGCAAATGATCCATAGCAATATTATACCATCCCGCGGATAAAAGGTCAATATCCGATGAGATGTTCCCAAACGCAGGAATAGCTTCTGCGCCGGAATCATTCCCGGTGCTGCAATTTTTGTCCTGTGACAGTACAAACGTACCTTGACGCACCCTTTTTTTCATGGTATAATTTACCACGAAAAGAAAACGGGAATCCACAACAGAAATACCAATCAAGGAGAAAACGAAAGAATGAAACTGAAAAGACTTTTCACCGGTCTTCTGGCCGGAGCAATCCTCACCGGCATGACCTCCTGCACCATCGAGATCACCATGCCCGAAACAGACGGCACCGGAACCGCCGCAGCAATAGGCGACATTCAGGGCACAGAGCCTCCGGAGACCGCCGCCGTCACTACGGAAGCCGTTGTAACTACCGCTCCTGTCACAGAAGCTGTCACGGAGCCTCCCATGGAGCTGCTCCCCGTCGCGCCTTTTTCCTATGATGCTGCTCTCGACAACGGCACGGTCCTGAAATTCGACCTGCTTTCCTGCGACGCTCCGCTCTTTGTGGACAGCGTTACCAATTCCGACGCCGCCATCCGGGAAAACGACATTTACGTCGGTACCTCAAACGGTATTGCCATTTACCATCTGGACGGCAATCAGATCACCTTCAAGGACAATCTGGACACAGGACGTTCCGCGCCCCTCGATGTCGGTGCGGACGGCACCATCTTCTTCGGCGGCGGTGTCTTCGGTGCAACGCCCGTTGTCGGCGGTACGGCAGGTACCCGTCTTGAAATCAAGGGCGATCTGCGCATCAACCACATGGGCAATCATGGTATCACCTACTTCACCGGCAAAGACGTCACCATTGTCAATATTGAAGGCTCCACCGTCACCGACAGCGGCACCATCGGCAAAGCCGATCTGCTGGACAAGATTCACGGTGCCCAGGCCTTCGACCACGGCTATGCCATCTACGGCGTCAGCGCTGAGGACGGCAAGACCCGCTCCATTCTCATTTACAGCTATGAAGGCGAGCTGCTCTACCGTGCAGACGGCGTCAAGAGCCAGAACAACTATCTCTGCGTCACCACTCTGCCGAACGGCGGCGTGATGGCAGGCACACCCTCTACCCTCGGTTTTGCGGATGCTGACGGCAATCCCTGCGGCAGCGTGAAATTCGTCACCGGCGACGGTCAGAGCCTGTGGCCCCTCTCCGCAACCGTCATGGAGGACGGCTCCGTCATCATCGCAGCCTGCCTCTCCAACTCCACCAAGGAGATCATCTTCGTCCGGATGACCGGGCTTGTGTAAAACAAGAACAACAAACCGAACCCCCTGCGGCACGTGAATATGCCGCATGGGGTTCTTATCGTCTGTGAAAACCGTTTTTTCAGTCCTTGACGCGCCGATAAAGGAGCA
>JAKSPR010000338.1 GCA_024404655.1 Clostridia bacterium
ACCTTGACGCGCTTTTGCGCGGGCAGATGCGCGTGGAAATCCGCCGAATCCAGCGAGCCGGTCAAATCCCCGCGATTTATGTCACGCACGACAGAGTCGAGGCGATGAGCCTTTCCGACCGCGTGATTGTGATGAAGGACGGCGAAATTGTGGAGCAGGGGACGGTGGAGGATATTTTTGAACATCCGCAGCATCCCTATACCCGACAGTTGCTTAAAGCTGCAGAATAAGAACCGACGGAGACACACGGGAAAAGCAGTGTGTCTCCGTCGGTTTTCAATCTGCGCCCGGTTATCTGCACAGGGCTTTTTTTAGTGTCTCAAAGGAGACAGGCTTGAAATCGCAGCGCTCTACACATACACAGAAATGATGCGGACTAAAGTCGCGGTAAAGAGGGCTGGCGTGGACATGCCCGAAAAGGTTTGCGTAGGGCATATTCTCACAGACATACAGCGGCTCGTGAGAGAGAAGCCAGAAGCCGTCATACAGAATGGGGTGGTCATATACCTCAGCGAAGCCGGCCTGACGATAATAGGCATTTGGTTTTGTTTCGTGGTTCCCGCGAACGAGAAACTTTGTTCCGTTTAAGCGGGCGAGAAGGGCGGCGTCCGTGCCGTTGCAGCAAAAGTCGCCCAGATGGAATACCGTATCTTCCGGCGCTACAACGCTGTTCCAGCGAGTGATCAGCGCCTCGTCCATTTCGTTGACGTCGGAAAACGGGCGGTTTTCGTAGCGACGGATCGCGTCGTCGCCAAAATGGGTATCTGCAGTAAAAAATACCATAAGAGAGCTCCTTTTCGGATTCCGATTCCTGCATATTGTACCACTTTTCAGTCTGTGCGTAAATTGAATGCAGGCACTTTTCTTCTTGCCAACGGGTATGACAGATGATAAGATACAGAAACTGTGGTTTTGCGGAGGAAAGGAACAATGGATAAGGTAACAATCAAAATTCGCTATTTTTCCGAGGAGATGGAGCCGCTGCGCTACATTGACGGCAAGTCCGACTGGATCGATCTCCGCAGTGCGGAAACCGTGGACATGAAGGCGGGGGAATTCCGGCTCATTCATCTGGGCTTTGCCATGCAGCTGCCGGAAGGCTATGAGGCGCATGTTGTCCCACGCTCCAGCACGTTTAAGACCTGGGGACTTCTTCAGACGAACAGCATGGGCGTGATCGACTGCAGCTATTGCGGAGATCATGATGAGTGGATGGTTCCGTTTTATGCCACTAGGGACACACATGTTGACAAAGGCGACCGTATTGCCCAGTTCCGTATTATGAAGAACCAGCCGCAGATCGTTTTTGAGACAGCAGAGCATCTGACCGGCGCAGACCGCGGCGGATTTGGCACAACGGGAAAAAACTGAACGAAAAAAGTTTACGATTTTCTGCTGTTCGTGCGGTGCAATGTCGTTGACGGCAATTTGACCCTGTGCTAACATGATAGCAGATATTTTTTGGCAGCAGCGGACTAAGACAAACGAGGTTGATGTTCATGGCGGGAAAGAAATACGACCCAATGCAAATACCAAATAAACCGCTCACGGAGATGGACCGGATAGAGCTCTGCACACTCGCAATGAAGCTGTGCGACCTGATCAGGGCAGATGCGCCGGACGAGTTCCGGGGAGGAATATATCCCTCGAACATTACAATTCACGAGGACGGGACGGTTTCTCTTGGCCAAGGCAGACAGGACAGCTGGGACGGAGAGGAATTAAAATGCATCGCCCCCGAACTGCACTGGGCAGGCAGACGCAGCCCGGCAGCCGACGTATATACCCTCGGTCTTTTGCTGTATTATGGTGTAACCGGCGGCAAGCTGCCCTTTGAAGGGGAAACGAAAAACCCGGAGCAGACCCGCATGAGCGGGGAGCGTTTTCCGGCTCCTCCGGCAGCAGGGCCCAATCTGGGTGCGGTGATCACCAAGGCTACGTCATTTAACATTTCGGGCCGCTATCAGACCATGGAAGAGATGAAGAAAGCTCTTCTGGGCTGTGTGAATAACCTCTTCCTTATGGGGGCGCTGGATGTTCGCGAGGTTTTCGGTAAGAAACCGGAAGAGCTCAACGAAATGGAGCGCATGATGGCCGGCATCATGAAGGCCGAGCAGAACGTGATTCCGGACGCAGTCCGCCCGGCACCGCAGGACGATACGGCCATTCTGGCGCCTGAGGCTTTTGAAGAGACAGAGGCATCCCGGGAAGAGCAGGCACGCCGCGAGGAGGCACTGCGGCAGTTCAAAAAGAGCATGGAGGAAGCTGCCACAGAAGCTGCCAACGAAAAGGCAAAGGCCTTTATGGAAGGAATCATTGCCGAAAGCGGCCTGCGCGAATCTACAGCAGCTGAACCGGCAAAGGTAACGACGCGTGTCGGCCCGGTGACGCAGGGAAATCCGGACGAAGACGAGCGGCTTGAGCCGATATACTTCTCGACAACGGGGGTCACGCCGGCTGTCCGGTATACGAGGAATCTCGAGAGAGAAAGAAAGCTCCGCGCAGAAATGAAGCGCCGTCGCAGACGTCCGATTCTGGTCATCCTGCTGCTCTGCATTCTCCTGATTGCCGGAGCTGCGGGCTATAATAAGCTGACAATGATGCGGGCCGGCCTGCGTTCGTCAGACAGCGGTAAGCTGCCGGCTCCACCGGAAATGACCATTCTGCCTCCCACTGCGGATAGTTCTCCTGACGGGCCTGGTCAGGCAGAAACTGCGGAAGAGCCGGAACCGACGGCAGAAGTGCCGGAAGAGACTCCTGCACCCAAAGAACATGAGTACCGGCTTTTTGTGGAGGACGTCAGCTGGACAGAAGCCGAAAGAAAGTGCGAAGAGCTTGGCGGACATCTCATTGTCATCAACAATGCAGAGGAATTGCAGATGGTGATCGACCTGGCGGAAGAGGCGAGAATTGCCTATGTCTGGATCGGCCTTCACCGTACGCCGGACGATGGCCTCATCTGGAGCAACGGTGACCTGCTGACCTACTATCGCTGGGGCCAGGGTGAACCCTCCAAATTTGACGGGAATATTGAAGAAAACTATGTTATGCTCTGGAATCTGAACGGCTGGTTCTATAATGACACGATCGATGATCCGGCCGGAGAATTTCCGGAGATGTATGGTGGCAGACTGGGCTATGTCTGTGAGATCGAATGACAGGCGCCTGTCTGCGGCGAATTTGCTGAAGGCGGAAGAGAATGAAACGATGGTATAACAGAATACTGGCGCTTCTTCTGGCAGCCGGGACGCTTCTGTCACTGTGTGCCTGCGGCGGAAACACCGGTACGTACGGGATCAACACGCTGGAGACCCTGGTGGACC
>JAKSPR010000339.1 GCA_024404655.1 Clostridia bacterium
TCAGCTTGCCGATTTCGGTGTAAATATCGTTGATCTCGCCCGTGACTTTGTTCTCTCTCAGCTTGAGCTTTGCGGTGTCGGAGAACTCGCTGGTCTTCTGTGCGGTGATCTCGGCAGCCTTGGAGATCTTATTGGAAAGATTCTGGAAAAAAGACATGATGATTTCCTCCTTAGAATTTTGTTATTGGATTATTTTATGGTACCTTTGTCAGCCGGATGGACCGGAGGAACCTTTGCGGATCGCCTGGTAGTCCATGTATATGTAGTTTATACCTACTATATTATACACGCACAGCGCCGGATTGTCAAATGGTTTTCGCAAATTCCGGCGAATTTCTCCGCATTTTCAGCACGCGGTCATCTGACTGGATATAGTATACCACAAACCGGATGAAAATGGTGAGCAAATTGCAGACAATTTTTGAATTTTTTGTAATATTGAAAAAAGAAATCGGTCAAAACGCCGAAATTGACGGAAAGGAGCGGATTCCGACTTGACAGATGGGGAATTCCGTGCTATACTTTTTAAGAAAAAGATCTTTAAGTCAGTACCGAGAGACTGGCAAGACGATATAACACCGCGGTAACGGCAGGTATCACACTATCTGTTTTCCCGCACTATGTCTGTTTGTCTTACTTGCCCGTATTCTGCGGTTTTCTGACAGGCAGTTTTTCTTTTTAAGAAAGAAAGGACGGATAACGATGACAAACGGTGCAGCGACCAGTGCTTATGTGTTCAGAAACGGTATCTTCAAAAAAGAGACCGTCACACTCCCTGTCACACTTGACGCATCCGAAAGTCTCTATCTCATTCCCGGTTTTGCAGACGTGCATGTTCATCTGCGAGAGCCGGGTTTTTCTTATAAGGAGACCGTGAAAACCGGTACTCTTGCGGCAGCGGCGGGCGGTTATACCGCAGTATGCCCCATGCCGAACCTGAATCCCGTTCCGGACAGCCCGGAGAACCTTGCGGTGCAGAGTGACTGCATCCGGCGGGACGCCTGTGTGCTCACAAAGCCTTTCGGCGCGATCACCAAAGGCGAGGCCGGAAAAGCGCTTTCCGACATGGAAGCGATCGCGGATGACGTTGCGGGCTTCTCCGATGACGGACGCGGCGTTGCGGATGCGGGCCTCATGCGTGAGGCGATGATCCGCGCAAAGGCGCTGGGGAAGGTCATTGCGGCCCATTGTGAGGATACCAGATATCTGCCCGAGGATCCTAAAAGTGAATGGTCTGAGGTGGAACGGGACATCCTGCTTGCAAAGGAGACCGGATGTGCGCTGCACATCTGCCATGTGTCCTCTGCGGTATCGCTGGGACTGATCCGTCAGGCAAAGCGGGACGGCATCGACGTCACAAGCGAAACGGGTCCCCATTATCTTCTGCTGGATGCTTTTATGCGCCCGGACAGCGGCGACTGGAAGATGAATCCTCCGCTGCGTTTCCCCTCCGACAGAGAAGCGCTGCTGGAAGCACTCTCCGACGGCACGGTCGACATGATCGCCACCGATCACGCGCCCCACAGCGCAGAGGAAAAGAGCCGCGGCTTTGCAAAGAGCTTAAACGGCATCGTGGGTCGGGAATGTGCGTTCCCCGTTCTCTATTCGGGACTTGTGAAGACCGGCTTTATGACCCTTGAAACCCTGATTGAAAAAATGAGCACGAACCCGCGCAGACGTTTCTCCCTCGGCGGTGAGGAAGTCACGCCCGACACTTATGCGGTTCTTGATCTTGATACCCCGTATGTGATTTGTGCAGACCGGTTCGCATCCATGGGACGTTCCACGCCCTTTAACGGCAGGGAATGTACCGGAAGATGCCTTCTGACTGTATATGGAGGAAACACTGTATGGAATTCAAAAAGAAATTTGACCGAAAACTGATTCTGGAAGACGGAAGACCGTGTCTGCGAAATCGTCTTCAATACCTCGATGGTCGGTTATCAGGAGATCGTCTCCGACCCCTCCTATACCGATCAGGCCGTTGTCATGACCTATCCGCTCATCGGCAACTACGGCATCACCGATGAGGACTTCGAGACGAGGATCCCCACCATCGGCGCACTGGTCGTCGGGGAGTATAACGATCACCCCTCGAACTTCCGTCACACCAAGACCCTTTCTGAGGTGCTGGAGGAATACCACATTCCCGGCATCGAAGGTATTGATACAAGAAAGCTCAACCGCTCCATCCGCGACCACGGCTCCCGCAGGGTGCTGATCACCAATGCGGAAACCACCGTGGAAGAGGGACTTGCGGTGATCAAAAACACGCCCATCCCCCACGATGCGGTCTCCCGCGTCAGCTGCAAGAAGCGCTGGTACGCCCGCACCCCCGATCACATTTACAATGTCGTTGCCGTTGACTGCGGCATCAAGCTGAATATCGTCCGCTCTCTGAATGCCCGCGGCTGCAACGTCACGGTCGTTCCTTACAACACCGACGCAAAGACTGTGCTTGCCATGAAGCCGGACGGACTGTTCCTCTCGAACGGCCCCGGCGACCCGGAGGATGTGACCCCGGTCATCGAGCTTGTCAAAGAGCTCCGCGGCAGATTGCCGATCTTCGGTATCTGCCTCGGTCATCAGATGATTTCCCTTGCATACGGCGCAAAGACTTACAAGCTGAAATTCGGTCACCGCGGCGGAAACCATCCCGTCAAGAATCTGGAGACAGGACGGGTGGAGATCACCTCCCAGAATCACAGCTACGCCGTTGATGTGGATTCCCTTGCCGGAACAGGTCTGACCCTTACCCACATCAATCTGCTTGACAATACCGCAGAGGGTGTCGAATGTGTTGAAGACCGTGTCTTTTCCGTCCAGTATCACCCGGAAAGTGCGCCTGGTCCCCAGGATTCCGCGTATCTGTTTGATAAGTTCCTTGCACTGATGAAGGAGGAAAAGACCAATGCCTAAGAGAGAAGACCTTCATAAAATCATGGTGATCGGCTCCGGTCCCATTGTCATCGGACAGGCTGCCGAATTTGACTACGCAGGCACTCAGGCGTGCCTGGCACTCCGCGAGGAAGGCTATGAGGTCATCCTTGCAAACTCCAACCCCGCAACCATCATGACGGACCGCGCCATTGCGGACAAGATCTACATGGAGCCGCTGACGCTGGAATACATGGCAAAGATCATCCGTTATGAGCGTCCCGACGCCATCGTCCCCGGCATCGGCGGTCAGACCGGTCTGAACCTTGCCATGCAGCTGGAAAAGAAAGGCGTCCTGCGCGAATGTCAGGTGGAACTGCTGGGAACCTCCGGCGAATCCATTGCGAAAGCCGAGGACAGAGAACTGCTCAAGGAGCTCTGC
>JAKSPR010000034.1 GCA_024404655.1 Clostridia bacterium
TCGCCCTTGCATGCTTCGCACGCTGCGCGGGGCTTTCTATCCCGATTTGTGCGGCGGCGGTTCGGCCGGGTCACTGCCCTCGGCTGAGTTTCGGTTTTTCTCCGGCCTCTGTGGGGGGAGTGGCAAGGGCTTTGCGGTCGCCCTTGCATGCTTCGCAGGGCCTCCTTGTCTTGTTATGTGCTTTTTTGGGGGGCAGAATTGTCGGGAAATGAGGAACAAGTCAGCCGGGGTTCTGCCCTCGGCCGGAATTGTCAGGACCATATTCTGTTCTGATAAACAATTTGCCGCAGGCAAATTGAAACCGAAACATCCGGCTGCCGCCGTTTCCAGCCAAGGAGTGGGGGTGGAGGGGGGATATCCTCATCTGTCTTTCGCACAGAACCCACCGGGGGAGGACGGGGAGAAACTTCGGCGTCTGAGATGGTTCTCCCCCGTCCTCCCCTTCACCCTCAGCAAACAAATTCTCATTTTCTGTGCAAAAAACGAAAAGAAATCTCCCCTAACCCTTGACAGTACCGCCGTATATTTGCTATAATAGAAATATTAAAGTAGAAATTTCATTCTCCCGCAAAGCGGGAGATACACAAAGGAGAACAACATTACTATGCAGTGGACAGGTCTTAATGAAATCCGCGAAAAATACCTTTCCTTCTTCGAGAGCAAA
This sequence comes from Clostridia bacterium, assembly GCA_024404655.1. Classification (GTDB taxonomy): domain Bacteria; phylum Bacillota; class Clostridia; order Oscillospirales; family CAG-272; genus RGIG3925. Next base: position 665 of record JAKSPR010000034.1, read on the forward strand.
GGACATCTGCGTCTTCCCAGCTTCCCGCTGGTTCCGATCAACGATAAGTCCCTTCTTCTCATCAACTCCGGCATGGCGCCGATGAAGAAGTTCTTTACGGGTGAGGAGGAGCCGCCGCGTCACCGCGTCTGCACCTGCCAGAAGTGCATCCGTACCCCCGACCTTGAGCGTGTCGGTCACACCGCGCGTCACGGTACTTTCTTTGAAATGCTGGGCAACTTCTCCTTCGGCGATTACTTCAAGAACGAAGCGATTCCGTGGGCATGGGAGTTCCTCACCAAGACCATGGAGATCCCGGAGGATCTGCTGTGGCCGTCCGTTTACGAAAACGACGACGAGGCTTACGCCATCTGGCGCGATAAGATCGGTGTTCCCGAAGCACACATCGTGCGTCTGGGCAAGGAAGACAACTTCTGGGAGCACGGTACCGGTCCCTGCGGCCCCTGTTCCGAAATCTACTTCGACCGCGGACCCAAGTACGGCTGCGGCAAGCCTGACTGCAAGCCCGGCTGCGACTGCGACCGCTACATGGAGATCTGGAACAACGTCTTCTCCCAGTTCAACAACATGGGCGATGGCACCTACGAAGAGCTCGCACAGAAGAACATCGACACCGGTATGGGTCTGGAGCGTCTGGCATGTGTTATGCAGGGCGTTGACAACATGTTTGAGGTCGACACCATCCGCCGCGTCATCGACAAGGTCTGCGAAATCTCCGGCAAGACCTACGGCGCTGACAAGGACAACGATATCTCCATCCGCGTCATCACCGACCACACCCGTTCTGCCATGTTCATGATCGCAGACGGTGTTATCCCCTCCAATGAGGGCCGTGGCTACGTTCTCCGCCGCATCATCCGCCGCGCATGCCGTCACGGCAAGCTGCTGGGCATCAACCATGCGTTCCTCACCGATGTGGTCGAGGTCGCTATCGGTGAAAGCTGCGGTGCTTATCCCGAACTTTCCGAAAAGTCCGATTACATCAAGCGCGTCCTCTCCATGGAGGAAGAGCGTTTTGACGCTACCATCGACGCAGGTCTGTCCATCCTCTCCAACCTCATCCGCGGTGCTGTCGAGAAGAACGCCGACACCATTTCCGGTGACGAAGTCTTCAAGCTGTATGACACCTTCGGCTTCCCCATCGACCTGACCCGTGAGATCGCAGAAGAATCCAACCTGAAGATCGACGAAGCAACCTTCAACGCACTCATGAAGGATCAGCGCACCCGTGCAAGAGAGGCAAGAGCCAACATCTCCGGCTGGTCCGAATCCTCCAAGTCCCTGCTGGCTGACCTTCCCAAGACCGAATTCACCGGCTATACCGATTACAGAACCGAAGGCTGCAAGGTCCTCACGATTCTGGTGGACGATACCGCTGTGGAAACCGTCTCCGAGGGCGACTGCACCGTTATCCTTGATAAGACCCCCTTCTACGGCGAAGGCGGCGGTCAGGTCGGTGATACCGGTACCATCTATGCTGACGGCGTTATGCTGAATGTCTACGACACCAAGAAGACCGACGGCGTTTATATCCACCTCTGCACCGTCGTAAACGGCGCGCTCAAGGTGGGCGGCCTCGTCACCGCGGATATCTCCGATCTCCGCCGTCAGGCCATCGCCCGCAACCACTCTGCCGCACATCTGCTGCAGGCAGCGCTCCGGAAGGTCCTCGGCTCCCACATCGAGCAGGCCGGTTCCTATGTCTCCGACACCGTCTGCCGTTTTGACTTCACCCACTTTGCCGCTATGACCGAGGAAGAAATTGCCAAGGTCGAAGCGCTGGTCAACGCAAATATCCTCGCAGCAAACGCCATCAAGACCACCGAAACCGACATCGAGACCGCCCGTGCAAACGGCGCTATGGCTCTGTTCGGTGAAAAGTACGGCAAGGTCGTCCGCATGGTCAAGATGGGCGACTTCTCCACCGAACTCTGCGGCGGTACCCACTGCTCCTCCACCGGCAACATCGGTCTGTTCAAGATCACCGGCGAATCCTCTGTCGCTGCGGGCGTCAGAAGAATCGAAGCCGTTACCGGTCTCGGCGTGCTGGAACTGATGGCAAAGCATGACGCTCTGATCGCAGAGACCGCAAAGGAACTGAAGGCTGCCAATGCTGCTGATCTTCCCAAGCGTGCGGCTGCCCTCCAGAACGAACTGAAAGCAGAGAAGCACGAAGTCGAAGCGCTCAACGCAAAGATTGCAAAGGCACAGTCCGCAGACATCCTCGCAAATGCTGTCGAGGTCGGTGGTCTGACCGTCATCACCCACAAGACCGAAGGCATGGCAATGGATGCTGTCCGCGCCATGGTCGACGATCTCCGTGCAAAGCATGAAAACCTCGTTGCTGTCATCTCTGTCAATGCCGACGGCAAGCTGAACTTCGTCGCAGCCTGCGGCAAGGCAGCTGTTGCAAAGGGTGCTCACGCCGGCAACATCGTCCGTGAAGTCGCAAAGGCTGCACAGGGCGGCGGCGGCGGACGTCCCGATTTCGCAACGGCAGGTGCTAAGGATGCTTCCAAGATCGACGCAGCACTTGCTCTGGTCGCTGATCTCACTGCTTCCATGCTGAAATAATTTCTCTTATACAGCCGGGCTGCCGTATGAAACATCCTGCGGCAGCCCATCTCATAAATTTCAAAAACAAGAAAGGAACCCGATTATGGAAAATACTTTTCGTGCAAAGCTGATCTCCGGTCTTGAAAAGTGCTTCCTTGACGAAAAGATCGAGGACAAGTTCGCTCTGGACCACGATACCATGCTGAAAAACGAGCGCTACACCTTCCAGGTCGCCTATACAGAGGATGCACCTGCCTGGGCGCGCAGCATTTCCTATGTGAAGATCGAATCCCCCATTGCCGATTATGTGCATGTGTCCTGTGTCGAGCCGATCCCGGTCCGTTTCCCGGTCTACAAGGATCAGCCCGCAGAGGCGTATGACAACTACCTCCGTACCACCCCCGGTCTGTACCCCGATCTGCTCCGCCCCTACGAGGAGCACGGATTCCTCAACTACCTGTCCAAGGAGCTGAATTCCATCTGGGTCGAGATCGATCCGAAGGGCAACGTTCCTGCAGGTACCTACCCCGTCACGGTCGTCTTCACGGCTCCCGACGGCGTTGAGCGTACCCGCCTGACCTTCTCCATTGAAATTCTGAACGCCTCCCTGCCGGAACAGAAGACCCTTGTCACAGAGTGGTTCCACACCGACTGTCTGTCTGTGTACTATCATGCTCCCGTCTTCACCGAAGAATACTGGAGAATCGTTGACAACTTCATGGCGAATGCGTCCAAGAACGGTATCAACCTGATCCTTACCCCCACCTTCACGCCTCCGCTGGACACCGAGATCGGCGGTGAGCGTCCCACCGTTCAGCTGGTGGACGTTACCGTGAAGGACGGCAAGTATTCCTTTGAGTTCTCCAAGCTTGGCAGATGGGTCGCCCTTGCCAATAAGAACGGCATCGAGAACTTTGAAATCGCCCACTTCTTCACCCAGTGGGGTGCAACCTCCGCACCGAAGGTCATGGCGACCGTTTACAATGCTGACGGCACCTCCGAATACAAGCGCATCTTCGGCTGGGATACTCCCGCAACCGGCGAAGCATATTCCACCTTCCTGCGTCAGTTCGTCACCGAGCTCCTTGCTTACATGAAGGCTCTCGGCAAGGATCACAACTGCTACTTCCATATCTCCGATGAGCCCAATGATAAGCAGCTGGAATCCTATTTGGCAGCCAAGGAGATCATCAAGGATCTGCTCAAGGATTACACCATCATGGACGCGCTCTCCCACTACGAATTCTACGAATCCGGCGCGCTGGAGACTCCCATCCCCTCCAACAACAGCATCGAGCCCTTCATCGCAAACAACGTCCCCAATCTGTGGACCTACTACTGCTGCGGTCAGTTCAAGGATGTTTCCAACCGCTTCTTTGCAATGCCCTCCGACAGAAACCGTGTGATCGGTATCCAGTTCTATAAGTACAACATCGTCGGCTTCTTACAGTGGGGCTACAACTTCTATTTCAACTGCCACTCCATTTACCCCATCGACCCGTACCAGATTTCCGACGGCGACTACTTCACGCCTGCCGGTGACTGCTACTCCGTCTACCCGGCAGCAAACGGCACGGCATACGACTCCCTCCGTATCTGCACCTTCTTTGATGCTCTGCAGGATCAGCGTGCCATGCAGCTGGCAGAATCCCTCTGCGGCAGAGAAGCTGTCATGAACGCCATCGAAGGCGACCTCCCGGAAGATCAGAAGATCACCTTCGCCCGTTATCCCCACGGCATCGCCTTCATCCATGAGACCCGCGCAAAGATCAATGCGCTGATTGCATCCAAAATCTGATATATCGAAAGGAAATACTCCCATGCTGACAACTGAACTGCTCGGTTCTATCGAAAGCGGCAAAAATGACGCCGCTCTGACCGCTCTTTACGGCGCAGACAAGCTGGATTTCCAGCGTGCACGCTATGCAAAGGCTGTCAAGGCATTTGCGGAACTCTACGGCGAAAAGGAAGTAAACGTCTTCACCGTCGCCGGAAGAAGTGAGATCTCCGGCAACCACACCGACCACAACTACGGCTGCGTCATCGCTGCCTCCATCGACCTTGATATCATCGCCGTTGCCGCAAAGACTGAAGGCAATGAGATCCGCATCAAGTCCGAAGGCTTCCCGGAAGACGTCGTCGATTCCGCCGATGAGACCATCGACGAGGCGAGATTCTTTACCTCCGGCGCTATCATCTCCGGCGTCTGCAAGGGCTTCCGCGATGCGGGCTTTGCAACCGGCGGCTATGTCGCTTATACCACCTCCAATGTTCTGAAGGGTTCCGGTCTGTCCTCCTCCGCTGCTTTTGAGGATATGGTCGGCAACATTCTCAACTACTTCTATAACGACGGCAAGATCGACAATGCAGAGATCGCAAAGATCTCTCAGTTTGCCGAGAACAAGTACTTCGGCAAGCCCTGCGGTCTGATGGATCAGGTCGCATGTGCAGTCGGCGGCTTCGTCGCCATCGACTTCGGCGTTCCCGGCAAGCCCGTCATCGAAAAGATGGACTTCGACCTGACCGCCAACGGCTACAGCCTCTGCATCGTCTCCACCGGCGGCAACCATGCCGATCTGAATGAAGACTATGCTTCCGTTCCCGCAGAAATGAAGGCCGTTGCCGCTCACTTCGGCAAGCCCGTTCTGCGTGAAGTCTCCATGGAGCAGCTGGTCGCTGCGATCCCGGTTCTCCGTGAGAAGGTCGGCGACCGTGCGATCCTCCGTGCTTACCACTTCATCCACGAGAATGCCCGTGTCAAGGCGCAGACCGCTGCCCTCCGTGAGAACCGCCTCGGCGATTTCTTCGCAGGCGTCCTTGCATCCGGCAACTCCAGCTTTGAATATCTGCAGAACGTCTACACCACCAAGAACGTCCACGAACAGGGTCTGTCCCTGGCTCTGGCTCTGGCGCAGGATTATCTTGCCGACAAGGGCGGCGCATGGCGTGTTCACGGCGGCGGCTTTGCAGGTACCACACAGGCCTTCGTCCGCAATGAGGATGTCCCCGGCTACCGCGCGCTGATGGACGGTGCCTTCGGTGAGGGTGCGTGCATCGTGCTCAAGGTTCGCCCTGTGGGTGCAGGCAAGGTTCTGTAATTTCACTTTTCTCTTGTCATCCTGTCCTGCCGCGTGAAAACGCGGCAGGATTTTTTGATTTTGCCGGGACGCAGATCATCGAAAAAAGGAGCACGGCATCATGCTTTGATGATGCCGTGCTGTCTATTATGATTCGGGATCGGATTATTCCAGTTCTTCAAATGCGGCAAGGAGCTTATCCAGCTGCTTCTGAACGGACTTTTCCTTCTTTGTGTAGGCAGAAGCGAAGTCGGACTTCTTACCGCCCATCAGGTCACGCTCGATCAGACCGATGCCGCTCAGAGCGTAGTTGTAGATGAATGCAAAGTCGGTGGTGGCGTTGTCGTGGATGATATCGAGGATCTGCATAGCCTCGTTGGTATCGTCGCGGCTGTACTTGATCTTGATAGCGATCTCATAGTAAGCCGGGAGGACGTCGCGGTAGCCCTCAAATGCCATGGCTTCCATGACGGCGGAAACATCGTCGGCCTTGGAACAGGTGGAGGGAACACAGGTCAGCGTGCCGATATCGTGAGCCAGGGACAGGTAGGTCTCCTGGTTCTCGTCATATTTGGGGAACGGAATGACGCCGTAGTCCACTTCCATATCACGAAGCTGCTCGGAGGTGTAGAACCAGCCGGGGAGGAACATCAGCGTGCCGTTGTTGAACTTGTTCGGCATGACGATATCAAGGGAGTTATAGTCCGGCGGGAAGACGTGGGTGCCGGGATTCTCATAGTAAAGGCTGTAGAGCTTCTGGGTGAAGTTGGCAGTCTTTTCGTTGTTCATGGTCAGCTGAGGAATGTTGTTGGCATCTCTCGTGGTGACACGGATACCGGCATCGTAGGTGAAGTGGTCGGTCAGGTTGGCAGCGATAACGCCGATACCGTACTGGTCTTCTTCATCCATCTTGCCGTCACCGTTGATATCCTGATACATGCCCGTGCAGTATTCGGACATGCGGTCGAAGGTCCACTTGCCGTCAAGGACTTCTTTATAAAGGTCGTCGACGCTCTCAAAGTGCTTCTTGTACATATCTTTGTTGACGTACATACAGCTCATGTTGCGAAGAACGCCCAGCGTGATATCACCGGTAGCAAAGAAAGCCTTGCCGGAACCGATGGTCAGCTCTTTGTTCATGAACTGATACCACCACGGCTGATCGAGGTGCAGATACTTGGTGTTGTTTAAGTCGAGGAAGATGTTGCTGACGACCTGCTGCACGATCTTATACTGGACACCGAAGACCAAGTCATAATCGTCGCCGCCGGCCATGACGGACTTTTTCAGCACAGCATCACCGCTCTGGCTGTTGGTTTCCACATAGTCTTCAAAGGTGAAGTTGACGTTCAGATTGCCCTGGACGTTGCTGTTGCGGCGGAAGATGGCATCGTTGACGACGTCACCGGTCTCGCTTTCCGTCTCCAGCATGAAGCGGTCCTTTTCAAAATACATGCAGTTCATGATGCGGATGGTCTCGCCGCCGAAGTCGAGATCGGAGGGGAGCAGGCTCTTGATGGTCTCCTCGGTCTCCGCAGCTTCCGTCACAGCCTGCGTGACGGGCGTCGTCCCGGAGGGCGTGTTTACAGTGGGTTCAGAATCACCGCAGGAAGCCAGCGCAGATACGGCCATGGCTGCCAGCATCATTCCGGCAAGATACTGTTTTTTCATAGTAGGTTTCCTTTCGTATAAGCGTTTTATCATTGGTATCAGTATATCAAATTCATTCGGATTTGTAAATAGATTTTAGTGAATTTCGGCAAAATTTCTTTTGCAGCGTTAATTTTACAGAATGACAGAGCGATATACCCCCAGAATTTACAATTTGTTCATACAGCAGGATTCCCACCGACACGGATTTATGGTAAACTGGAACATATATAAGCGGGGGCATACCCTTTTTCGGTGGAGGTGACGTTTCATGTTCGGCTATATCCGTCCGATGGCGGAGGAACTGAAGGTGAAGGATTACGCCCTCTACCGCGCCGCATACTGCGGACTTTGCCGCTCCATGGGAAAGAATCTCGGGCTCACCGCTCCCATGACCCTGCGCTATGATTTCGTCTTTCTCGCTCTTGTCCGTATGGTTCTGACAGGAGAGGTGCCCGGTGCCGAAACCCACCGCTGCGCGGCGTCGCCTTATCGGAAAAAGACCATGCTTTCGGAATGTGACGCCCTTGCCTATGCCGCACGCTGTGCAGGAATGCTCACTCTCCACGCGGTGGAGGATAATATCGCCGATGAACACGGCGTCAAACGGCTTCTGTACCGCTGCTTCCGCCCGACTGCGGGACGATGGTATCAGAAATCCCTGCGGGCAGATGCTCCGGCAGAGCAGGCGGAATATGTAAAGGAACGGCTCCTGGCCCTTGCAGAGCTGGAATCGGGTTCGGAACCGTCACCCGATGCCGCCGCACAGCCTTTTGCCGATCTTCTGGGAGCGCTGTTTGCCTCCGGCCTTGAGGACGAGGGGCAGAGACGCATCGCCCGCGCCTGCGGGACCTCTGTCGGACGGTTCGTTTACCTTATCGACGCTGTTGATGACGCCATTGAGGATGAAAAAACCGGGTCTTATAATCCCGTTGTGATACAGGCAAGGAACGCGGGATTGTCCGTTTTGGAATATCTTTCCCGATCGGAACACGCGGAACGGCTCCGCTGCTCCCTGCTCCTTTCCTGCGAACAGGCCCTGCGGGCACTCCAGCTTGCAGACGGCGCTGAGGCCCACCCGGCATTCTGCCTCTGCGAAAATATCCTGACCCTCGGTATGCCAAGAATGGCGGAACGGGTCATCACCCACCCGGGAGAACCTCTTGCGAAAACTGATCCGGGACGGGAAAATGAAACTGTCTGATACTATCATTCTATGAAAGGAATCCCTCACATCTATGACCGATCCGTATAAAATACTGAATGTCCCCCGCACCGCAAACGATGAGGAGGTCAAGAAGGCCTACCGCGCCCTTGCAAGGAAATATCACCCTGATAATTATGCGGGAAGTGACCTTGCCGATATGGCGCAGGAAAAGATGAAGGAAATCAATGAGGCGTATGACCTCATCCGTAAGGAACGCTCCGCAAACGGAACCCGTCCTGCCCAGAGCTATGGACAGGGCACGGGCGGAGGAACCTATACCCATGAGGACGCATCCACAACCACCGCCAGAATCCGGTTCCTCATCAATGCGGGACGGTTCGATGAGGCAGCCGTGCTGCTCGACAGCATCGGAGAACCCTCACGGGGCGCAGAGTGGAATTATCTCAAGGGCTGTATCCTTCTGCAGAAGGGATGGTATTTCGAGGCACAGCGGTACTTCGAGATCGCATGCTATATGGATCCTGCCAATCAGGAATACGCCGCGGCTATGGAGAATATCCGCTCGTCCGCCAATCAGTATGGCAAGACGTATCAGTCGTCGGATTGCACACCGTGTAAGGTGATCACCGCACTCATCTGCGCGGATGGCCTCTGCGAGTGCTGCGGAGGAGACCTCATCCGCTGCTGCTGATCGCTCCGATGGGCCGGATGTTTTTGAAAAATTTCAGAAAATGTATTGCTTTCTGTGAGCAGTTCTGTTATAGTATAAGCAATTCAGGCAGCCCGTGTATGAAACAGGGGAGGCCATCAAATACTCAGAAAAGAGGATACCAATATGAAAATCGGCGCAATGTTAAATTCTTTCCGCAGACCCACGTTTGCAGAGAACCTGGAGGCAGCCGCTTCCCTCGGCATCGACGGCGTGCAGTTCTATGTCTCCGATGACCTGCCGGATGAAACCGTCAAGGACTATCTTTCCAGAATCCATGATAAGGGCATGGTCTTCTCCGCACTGTGCGGCGATATCGGAGGATATACCGATGCAGACGCCAATAAGGAGAAGGTAGAGAGATTCAAGAGAATTCTCAATCTGTCCAAGAAGCTGGAATGCGGCATCGTCACCACCCATATCGGTAAGGTCCCGGAACCCGACCAGAACCCGGAGCTTTATCAGATCCTGTATGATGCTTGTAAGTCCATCGCAGACCACGCAGCTTCCATCGGCGCAACGTTCGCCATCGAGACAGGCCCGGAGAAGGCTCCCCTGCTCAAGAGATTCCTCGATGACCTTGATTCCAAGGGCATCGGCGTCAACCTCGACCCCGCAAACCTCGTTATGTGCTCCTGCGATGACCCCGCAGCTGCCTGCGCTACATTCGGAAAGTATATCGTTCATACCCACGCAAAGGACGGTATCAATCTCGGCGAGGGTAAATGGCTGGAGGTCCCGCTGGGACAGGGCGGCGTACATTTTGATACTTACCTGCCCGCACTGCATAAGTCCGGCTTTGATGGATTCTTAACCATTGAGCGCGAGGTCGGCGAGACCCCCGAAAAGGATATCGGCATGGCTGTCGACTTCCTCCGCGCAATGACACAGCGTTATGGCATCTGATCACGCACGGCTCACTCCCTCCAAACCAACTCCCCTCATGGGCTGCCGCCGTCAAACCGCGGCAGCCCTCTTACGACCAAAAGTAAATTTTCCCCCGAAAGGATATCATCACCCATGAAACCACTTGCAGACAGGATGCGCCCGGAGACGTTCGATGATATGGTAGGCCAGACCCACCTGCTCGGTAAGGACGGCGCACTGCGCAGAATCCTCGATTCGGGCTTTCTGCCCAATATGATCTTTTTCGGCCCGCCCGGGACGGGAAAGACCACAGCCGCCAATATCATCGCAAGGGCTTCCGGAAAGACTTTGTGCCGCCTCAATGCCACAACCGCTTCGCTGTCGGATATCAGAGAGGTCACGGCACAGACGGGAAATATGTTCGGCACAGGAGGGGTGCTCCTGTACCTCGATGAGATCCAGTATTTCAATAAGAAACAGCAGCAGTCCCTGCTGGAATTCCTTGAGGACGGACGTATCACCCTCATCGCGTCCACCACGGAAAACCCGTATTTTTATGTGTATAATGCACTCTTATCCAGAAGCTCCGTGTTCGAGTTCCGCGCGGTGACCGCAAAGGAGACGCTTCCCGCCCTTAAACGGGGACTGGATATCCTCAATTCCGAAAACGGTACAAACCGTACCGCAGAGGATCGGGTCCTCGCGGCTATGGCGGATATCGGTGCGGGAGACGTCCGCCGGGCGCTGGGCGTGCTCGAAAACGCATACTACGCCGCAGGTGCACCCGATTCGCCCATCACACTGGAACTGCTGCAGATCCTCGTTCCGTCCGCCATGGCGGCATTTGACAGGGACGGAGACGCTCACTACGATACCCTTTCGGCTCTCCAGAAGTCCATCCGGGGCTCTGATCCCGACGCGGCAGTGTTCTACCTTGCCAAGCTGCTGGAGGCGGGAGATCTGTTCTCCGCGTGCAGAAGACTGCTCGTCATCGCAAGCGAGGACGTGGGACAGGCGTATCCCCTCGCCGCAGCAGTCACACAGGCATGCGTGACTTCCGCCCGTGAGGTCGGTCTGCCGGAGGCAAAGATTCCCCTTGCCAATGCAGCCATCATGCTGGCTACCGCCCCCAAGTCCGATTCCGCTATCGCCGCTTACAGCAGAGCCGCAGAGGATGTCAACGCCGGGCGCGGACAGAAGATCCCGGACCACCTGCGGGATTCCCATTACGGCGGCGCGGAGAAGCTGGGACACGGCACAGATTACCTCTATCCCCATGCGTATCCCAACCACTACGTCCCCCAGCAGTACCTCCCCGATGACCTTGTGGGACGGCACTATTACGAGTACGCGGACAACAAAACGGAACAGGCAGCAAAGGCTTATGCGGAGAAGATCCGGGGCGGAAAGGGCTGATTTTCTCACCCCTCTTTTGCTGCATTCCGACCCCCTTCTGCGTGCATTTCCATGCTCCGGCGGGGGATGCTGACAGGGGAAAAGCCGCATGTCGGCGGAGATGTGTGCATTTCACCGCTCCCTGTGCGCATTTCACCGCGCTGTACGCGCATCTTGCCGAAAACCTCTTGCAATCTCCTGAAAAATGTAGTATCATATAATCACAGAAGAGAGAGAACAAACGAAAGCCTCCTGCGAGGCCTGCAGGATTTCTCTTCTGCGTGAACTGGAAAGGATAAGGAACGACTGTGAAGATCAGATTGGAAACCACGCCGGATGTGACGGAAACCGAAGTTGTCATCCGCTGCAGGGACCTGGACGATGAGACCGAACAGCTCCTCTCCACCATCCGCCTGTTCGCCAACACCATCATCGCAAAGAAAGATCAGAAAACCTTCATTCTCAAACCCGAGAATATCTGCTACTTCGATACGCAGGAAAACAAGGTGCTCCTTTTTACCGATGACGGCTGTTATGAAACCCCTCTCAAAATGTACGAGATCGAAGAAAAATTCAAGAATGCCGGTTTTCTCCGGGTGTCGCGCTATTCCATCATCAATCTGCGCAAGGTTTCCTATCTGGAACCGCTGTTCAACGGACGCATGGTGGCTGTCATGACGAACGACGATAAGGTCGTCATCACCCGCCTGTATATTCAGGCACTGAAAACCGCCCTCGGAATGTAAATGATCTGTTTTGGAGGACCAACAAACGATGTCTGGCATGAATGAAAGCAATACCCTTTATCGCCTTTTCATCAACTTCTGTGTTACCCTCGCCATCGGATTTATCGTTCTTCTGGCCGAATATACGGCGCTGGGCGAAGCGGCCGTCGACCTGAAAATTCTCTGGTATATCGTCGCCTCCGGCGTGGTCGTAGGACTTGTCTTTGAGGTTCTGTTCGTCAATGTGTTCCCGCTTTCCGGAAATCACCTGCGGCGCAACATTCTCTGGCGCAACCGCATGATCTGCGCCATCGTCAATGCGGCGATCGTTTCGATCCTCGGCAAAATCATGCTGGGATCGGGTTTAAGTCTTACTTTCCTACTCCTTATGTCCATCGCACTGTGTGTGGTGGCCGTTATCATCGGCGGTATTATTTTCGATATCCGTTCCAAGCGGAGCATCAAGGAAATGAACCGCAGACTCCAGCTTCTCCGCAACTTAAAAGGTGCATACGATCCTACGGACGGTGAATGAGAGCCGCCGTTCGCAGGTCTTCCTATAGAACTTTTCATGATTCATTTTCTTTACTTTTGGTCACAGAAAAGGGAAACCGCTTGAGCAACGGTTTCCCTTTTCTGCGTCTATATATGGGTTCAGTGCCGGGGGATATTTTTGATTCGCCTGCGGCGAATCCGGTGGGGTGCTGCTTTTTGTGGAAGCCGGATGGACAGGAGAAAGCTCAAAAATATGCCAAAATACAAAAGATTTCAAAAATCGTCACGACAAACAACCGCAGGTTTTGCAGCCTGCGGTTGTTGTTATTTTTTTCGAGATGAAAGCGGGTACAACAGCGGAGTTTTGCGCCTGCGGCGCAAAATCTCTTTAAGGCGAAAACTTCGTTTTCGCGCTTAGCCCTGAGAATAGTTCGGAGCTTCCTTAGTGATGCTGATGTCGTGAGGATGAGATTCCTTCAGACCTGCGCCGGTGATGCGGATGAACTGAGAGTTCTTCTGCAGATCCGGAATGGTCTGGCATCCGCAGTAACCCATACCGGAACGGATACCGCCGATCATCTGGAAGACGGTGTCAGACAGAGCGCCCTTGAACGGGACACGGCCTTCAACGCCTTCGGGAACGAGCTTC
>JAKSPR010000340.1 GCA_024404655.1 Clostridia bacterium
GCATCGGACGATCTATTTTCCGGTGCGGATTCTTTTTTGTCATATTATACCCCTGTTTTCAAATGGATGGATTTTGATGTGATGAAAAACAGGAGGATGATTTTTTGCGGCATGAAAATTTTCAGGATGTTTTCGCAGTGAATGAAAAACCAAGCTATGAAAACCGGGATAAAAATATTATATCCCTTTCGTATTATATCCTTTCGTTTCTATATCTTCTTTTCATAAAATCCCTGCCGGGATCGGACTGGACGGCAGATTTCAAAAAGAGAGCAGGAGACAATAGCAGAACCATCATAAATTCGCAGTTTTCTTTGATTTCCGGCAAAAACGGTATTGACAAACGGAGATATTTAGGGTATAATAATTTTATATAGATATCCATAAAAAGACGATGACGAAGCGAGTAAGCAGATAAACCATCATGCAAAGAGAGCCGGGGCAGGTGAGAGCCCGGTGATGATGTTTCTGCCGAAAATCCCTTCCGAGTTGCGAGGCAGAACCGCACAGAAGATTTCCGGGATTCATTTCTTAAGATGATCTTTCTCTGCACAGTAAGCTGAGACGGTATCCCGCCGTAAATGGGACAATTCTGTTTGGAATGCGTAGGAAATGAATGGGTGGTTGCAGAGAATATCTGTCCTGTTCCGGTTTCCCCGGAATGGGATTTTTTGTTTTCAGGACTTTGAAAATGATAACCGCTGTTTGTTTCTTCCATGACCGTAACAGATACTTTCAGCCAACAAAGTACAGTCAATGATTTAAGTCCATTATATAAGGAGGCACAGATTCATGTTATACGAAAAGGTATCAACCAGTCTGAATTTTGTGGACAGAGAAAAAGAAATCGAAAAATTCTGGCGTGAGAATAAGATCTTCCAGAAGAGTATCGACACCAGAGCGCAGTGTCCGGACTTTACGTTTTACGATGGTCCTCCCACGGCAAACGGAAAGCCGCATATCGGTCATGTCCTGACCCGCGTTATCAAGGATATGGTCCCGCGTTACCAGACCATGAAGGGCAAGCATGTTCTGAGAAAGGCCGGATGGGACACCCATGGTCTTCCTGTGGAACTGGAAGTGGAAAAGCAGGTCGGCATCGACGGCAAGGATCAGATCGAAGCTTACGGTCTGGAGCCGTTTATTGCAAAGTGCAAGGAATCTGTCTGGAAGTATAAGGGAATGTGGGAGGATTTCTCCGCAACCGTCGGCTTCTGGGCGGATATGAATGATCCGTATGTCACCTATCATGACTCTTTTATCGAGTCCGAGTGGTGGGCGCTGAAGCAGATCTGGGACAAGGGCCTGCTGTACAAGGGTTTCAAGATCGTTCCGTACTGCCCGCGCTGCGGTACCCCTTTGTCCTCTCACGAGGTTGCACAGGGCTATAAGACCGTTAAGGAACGCTCTGCTGTCGTCCGTTTCAAGGTCGTCGGGGAAGATGCGTATTTCCTTGCATGGACGACAACTCCCTGGACTCTCCCGTCCAATACCGCACTGTGCGTCAACCCCACTGATACCTACTGCAAGGTAAAGGCAGCTGACGGATATACTTATTATATGGCGGAAGCGCTGCTGGATACCGTCCTTGGTCCGCTTGCCAAGGAAGGCGAACCGGCTTACGAGGTTCTTGAAACCTATGTGGGTACAGACCTTGAGAATAAGGAATATGAGCCGCTGTTTGCATGTGCCGATGCCGAAGCAAAGAAGCAGGGCAAGCGCGCACACTTTGTCACCTGTGACAGTTATGTCACCATGTCCGATGGTACCGGTATTGTTCATATCGCGCCGGCCTTCGGTGAAGATGACGCAAATGTCGGCAGAAAGTATGATCTGCCTTTTCTGCAGTTTGTTGATACCAAGGGTAATATGACCGAGAATACCCCCTATGGCGGTGTTTTCATCAAGAAGGCTGATCCCATGGTTCTTACTGATCTTGAAAAGGAAGGCAAGCTGTTCGCTGCTCCCAAGTTCGAGCATGAATATCCTCACTGCTGGCGCTGCAATACGCCCCTGATTTACTATGCGCGTGACACCTGGTTCATCAAGATGACCGCGGTCAAGGATGCGCTCATCCGCAATAACAATACCGTCAACTGGATCCCCGAAACCATCGGTAAGGGCCGTTTCGGTGACTGGCTGGAGAACATTCAGGATTGGGGTGTCTCCCGTAATCGTTACTGGGGCACACCGCTCAATATCTGGGAATGCTCTTGTGGACATAAGCACTCCATCGGCTCCATTGAAGAACTGAAGTCCATGTCCGATAACTGCCCTGAGCAGATCGAGCTGCACAGACCCTTCATCGACGCTGTCACCATCAAGTGCCCGAAGTGCGGCGGCGAAATGCACCGTGTTTCTGAGGTTATTGACTGCTGGTTTGACTCCGGCTCCATGCCTTTTGCTCAGTGGCACTATCCTTTTGAAAACAAGGAAATGTTCGATGCGCACTTCCCGGCAGACTTCATCTCCGAGGGTGTCGACCAGACCAGAGGCTGGTTCTATTCTCTGATGGCAATTTCCACGCTGCTCTTTGACAAGGCTCCCTATAAGAACGTCCTGGTTCTGGGACACGTGCTTGATAAGGACGGACAGAAGATGTCCAAGTCCAAGGGCAACGCCGTGGATCCCTTTGAGGCGCTGGCAAGCTACGGTGCTGACGCAATCCGCTGGTACTTCTATTCCAACTCCGCACCCTGGCTGCCCAACCGCTTCTATGCAGAGGCTGTGACCGAGGGTCAGAGAAAGTTCATGGGTACGCTTTGGAATACCTATGCGTTCTATGTGCTGTATGCAAACATTGACAGCTTTGATCCCACAAAGTACACCCTTGACTATGCCAATCTGGGTGTTATGGACAAATGGATCCTCTCCCGTCTGCAGTCCACCATCAAGGCTGTGGATGAGAATATGGCCGGTTACCGCATCCCCGAGACCTGCCGTGCTCTGACCGATTTCGTGGATGAGCTTTCCAACTGGTATGTCCGCCGCGGCAGAGAGCGTTATTGGGCCAAGGGTATGGAAAAGGACAAGGTCGACGCTTATATGACCCTGTATACCTGCCTTGTGGAAGTCTGCAAAGCCGCTGCGCCCATGGTTCCGTTCATGACAGAGGATATCTACAGAGACCTCGTCTGCTCTGTTGACAAGACCGCTCCCGAAAGCATCCATCTCTGCGATTTCCCCGCAGTGGAGGAATCCTGGATCCTGCCGGATCTCGAAAACGAAATGGAAGACGTCCTGCAGGTGGTCGTTCTCGGCCGTGCATGCCGCAATCAGGCGAACATCAAGAACCGTCAGCCTGTCGGTCAGGTCTAT
>JAKSPR010000341.1 GCA_024404655.1 Clostridia bacterium
CTATGAGAACAGCCTGCTCCACAAACTCACCTATTTCGGTGATGTGGACACGGTGAATGACTCCTCGTGGTTCCATCGCTTCCTGTATGCAGTGGCAACAGATACAGACCGATGGGACTATGTGAAATACAGAATGGATCAGAAGATGTTTTCCGCCGGTCCCGGTGTTGTCAGTGAACAGCCGGCGGGGACAGAAACTGGGGAATAAGAAAGCACGCAGAAACCATGACCTCATCGGACTGATTATCTTGAAAAAAGGGAGGAATCATCATGGACAGCAAAGTCAGCGACAAAGCCAGAGAAAAAGCCGAGCGCAAAGTGGCGCAGATGCAGAAACAATGGGCAAGGGAGTACCGCATCGCGTGGTTCCGCCGTCTGCTCGGCAAAAGACCGATGCAGTATAAGAAGATCCCCGTGTACGACTGGAACGACCGTTGCAGCCAGATAAGGACGTTCCGCAATGCTTATGCAGACTTTTTCCGGTCTGCATCCTACACGGAAAATTCCGATCTGCAGTCACAATCCACCCAGCTTTTCTGGCACAGAATGTATTTGCAGAAGCTGCGGATGAAGCGTCTGGGCGTCACCATGGATATGGAAAGCCAGCGTGTAAAAAGAAGCAGTCTCCCCCGTGACAGCGTCGCAGAAAAATCCTATTTTGACGGTCGTTATGAGAATGACGAGGTCAACGAGGCCATCTATGCCAAGCGCACGTTTCTGAAAGAGGGAAAGAACATCGGCACATTCCGGGATTTCGACTCCGTCAATTATTCCATCCTGTCCGCAAAACAGCAGGGGCCGGATGAGATCGTCTGCCCGGACTGCGGCAATATCACGACAAGAGATGATCTTATCGACGGCTGCGATTTCTGCGGGACAAAATTCTCGGTCGAGGATATCTCCGGTCGTATCGGCGGCTTCGATTTCCAGATCGAGAACATCAAAGAGGGCATTGCGGACAAGGCACGGGAGGCACGTTATTATTTTGATGAGGGCGCCGGAAATATGGTGCGGGAATACGACCCGAATTTTTCCTTCCGGAATTTCCGTGCAAACGTCTTCAACAAGATGGCGGCCATTCATTATGCGGACGATTCCACACAGATCAATGCGTTTTCCGATATCGATCTCGGCGGCATGCGGGAGGAGTACCGGAACATTGTGAATATCGACTTTTCAAAACTTGGTCTGTACGATGTACATTATTTTGTCGAAAGCGGTCGGCGGGCGCATAACAACTATTATGTGGAAGACGGCATGCAGAAAATCGCCTGCAGCGTCGATATGGTGCTCTTCGGCCTCGTGGACGGAAAGATCCTTTTGCGCAACGAGTATGTTGAACTGGAACTGGAAAAATCCGCGGACTGCAAAACGCAGAATATCTGCGGTCCCTCGGTATTTAAGTGCAAGGGCTGCGGCGCAAGCCTCTCCCTCATGGACGGCAAAGCCTGCCCCTACTGCGGAAGAGAACTCGACATGCGGAACTACGACTGGGTCATCACCGGATATAAGAGCAGACTGTCGGATTACGGAAGATCCGACAGGGAATTCAACTGAGACGGGGACAATGGAGGCATTATGGCAAAGGATATACTGAATATTTCCTGCCCGAGCTGTGGTGCTCCGGCGGAATTTGATATCGTCCGTCAGATCTATGCCTGCCGGTACTGCGGCGGGACGGTAGAACTGGAAAAAGCAAAGCAGGACAAAGCGCAGTTTCAGGCGGCGATCCGGAAAAAGAACAAGGAGAGTGCCGGAAAGTATCCTTTGATGACAACGACCTGCACCGGCTGCGGTGCGACGCTGGTCTTTGAAGAAAACGAAGCGGTCACGACCTGCGATTTCTGTGAGCGGAAGCTCGTCCGGAAAAAATTCGTGGGAACTGAGGATGTACCCACCGCCGTCATCCCCTTCGCCGTGACAAGGAAAGAGGCCATTGAAAAGCTCCGCGCATGGTGCGAAGCAAACCCCGGAAAAGAAGAATCCGGACAGCTGCTTCCGGAGCTTGACAACTTGAGCGGCTATTATCTGCCCTACCGCATGACAAGAGGTCCCGTCTCCTGTGAGGTGCGGCAGAATCACGCGGCGAAGTTTTCCCTTGCCCGCGGATATCTCCATGACGAGTTTGTCAACTGCTCCGATCAGTTTGATAATCTGGTGCTGGATGCCATGGAGCCATACGACCTTGCGGACTTAAAGGAATTTGACTACGCCTACGTCGCCGGACAGCGCATGAAGATCACGGATATCCCGGAAAAAGAGGCAAACCGTCGTCTGAATGAAGAAGTCCGGGAGAACTACCGCGTCTTCTTTGAAAAAATCTGGGAAACGAAAGCCCTTAGCATCATCACAAAGGTGGACCCTGTTGTCACAAGTCCCGTGCTTCTGCCGGTCTACTATCTCAAAAAGGGGGATCTTATCGCCGCTGTCAACGGACAGACGGGAAAGGTCAGTGTAAAGGAACTGAAACGACATTCCTATCTTTCCGTACCGTGGTGGGTGGGAACAATAGCAGTTCTGCTGCTGGCTCTCGGCATGGTGTTCGGCATCACGATGCTGGCAGCAGGAAATCTCGCAGGTGCCGGCTTTTTCAGGGGCGTTCTCGGCGTGTTCTATCTGATCGTCTTTGCCGCCATGTTCGGACAGGGGTTTGACAACAAATTCTCCGTTTCCCATTATCGGAACATCCTCACCTCCGGCGAGCAGACCTTCCGAAGGGAAAAGGGGAAGCTGATTCCGAGAGACGAGGTACTGAAACGCAAGATCGCGGAGCCGGTCTTCATGGAAACGGTGGATAAACAGGAGATTCCCGTCACCTACGCCTTCCAGAAAAAACGGCGGATCGTCGGTATTCTCATCCTCGGCATGGTTATGGTGTTCCTTCCGGTCATCATCGCCTTGTTCATCAATGGCTTCAACTTTGCCGGGATCTCCCTTGGCGGCAGCGCTGTCTGGTTCTGTATCGCCGTCCCGACTGTTCCCATTATTATGAGCCAGGTCGGTTTTCAGGAGATTTACAACAGTCCCAGACTTTTCGTTGATGTCCCGGACGGAAGCGCCACGGGCGAAGTCGCCACAGGCGGGGGCAGAAAAAAGAAGCGCGTCTATAAAGACGGACAGACCAAGCCCGGCAAAGCGCTTTTGACCGTTCTTGCCATGTGTCTGCACCCCATCGGCTGGATCGTCATCGCCGTGATTGCGCTGATGGTCTATCTGACAGCGTTCTGAATCTGACACGGATCATCAACAATCAAACAAATACTCAAGGAGAATCTCACAATGGGAAAAATCATGGAAGC
>JAKSPR010000342.1 GCA_024404655.1 Clostridia bacterium
ACAGAACCTGGAAAATGTCAATACAGAGACACGAAAATCATGCAAACCACTTGCGAAAAAAGAGCGGATGCGCTATAATAAAACTATCCAAATCCATGAAAGGAATGAAGATCATGAATCAGAAAACACGCATCTATCAGATCCAGCCGGAAGCGTCAAGCCTGATGGAATGTTATATCATCGTTACAAAAGAAAACAAGGTCATTGTGATCGACGGCGGCCGGGACGGTTACGGCAAGGACTTTCCGCCGTATTTGCAGAGCGCGGTCCGAGCGGTACTCGGCATCGGAGAAACAGATGATTTTGAGATTGAGGCATGGTTCCTCTCTCATGCCCATACCGACCATATCTATGAGCTTGCAAAGCTGCTGAATGCCTATGATGAAAATGCCCATTACCGTATCAAAAATCTGTATTTCAATTTCCCGCCGGTCAAAGCGGGTTGGGAAAGCAAAGGCGGAGAGGGAGACTATTCGCTTGATGCCATGGAAGCACTGAAAAACGGCCTCTCCCATTATGCGGAGATCACAGGTCAGTCCGGGTTCCTCTATGATCACATCAACGGCGCGGTCATAAACTGGGATGCGATCCGGCAGGGGCTGACGATTACCATAGATGACTGTGACATCGACGTGCTTCGTACCTGGGAGGATGATGATCTCATCGTCAATAGTACCTCCACTGTCCTCCGGCTCCGATGCCATGGAAAATCTGTGCTGTTTCTGGGGGATGCCTATACAGATACGGGGGATAAACTCTTGAAGCAATATGGAGCCGATGCCCTCAGGTCCGACTATGTTCAGCTTGCGCATCACGGACAGCATGGATGCACAAAAGAATTCTACCTTGCCATCGGAACCGATCATGCCCATCGTCTCTGGCCGGCTCCCGCCTGGGTTTGGGGAACCTATCATCATCCGGCAATAGCCAGTGATGAGACCCGCACATGGTTCGGTCTGCCGGAGAATCCGGAGGAATACTTCGCCAAAGGTTTTGACCGGACAGGCATGGACCTTGTAGCAGGACACACGCCCGCTTATCCTGCAGATCCCACAAAGGTTTCCGATTGGACCAGGGAAATTCTGTCCGCACAGCTTGCGGCAGAATTCTGAAAAACAGAATCAAGAACAGCCGGTCAGAATGCAAGAATCTGACCGGCCGATTATTATGTGTTATTTGTCATTTGCTTCTGAACTCTTGAGTAGAGAAGCAATGCCGCAATCAACGAAATCGTGTCGACAATCGGCTGTACCCACATGCAGCCGTATAGAGGGAACAGGGAATCCATGAGGAATAAGAACGGGATATCCAGCACGCCTTTGCGGAGCAGTGAACAGACCAGCGCTTCCTTGACCTTGCCCATTGCCTGAAACTGGATGATCAGCGGATAGCACAGTGCCATCATCGGCATCGCTGTGACCATGGACCGCAGAAACACAGAACTGTATTGCAGCGTCACAGCGTCCTTGATGAATATCCCCACAAGGAACGGTGCGAAAGTCTCATAGACAATCAGACACAAGACGGAGAAGCCGCAGGAGATAAACGCGCCGAATCTGAAAGCCTGACTGCGCCGCTCCTGATTCCCGCTTGCAAAATTGTAGCCGAGGAATGGCATCAGTCCGTTTGCCACACCGATGGAGAAATAAAGCGGAAGCTGATCAAGCTTCTTTGTAATACCAAGCCCCGCGATCGCCTCAGTCGAATAGGCTGACACAAAATGAGACTGTGCTGCAATGCCCACTACCGTCAGACCAAGCTGCAGAGCAGAGGGAAAGCCGACGGAAAGGATCGTCCCAAGATGTTCTTTTGCACGACGCAGATGTTTTGGCGAGATGCTGAGCAGCGTCGTCTTCGAGCGTAGAATATATATGAGGAAGTAGACCGCTGCTGCGAAATTGGAGATTGCCGTTGCTGCACCGGCACCGACAGCTCCCAGACCCAGAAACTGCGGGAGCACAAAAATCGGGTCCAGTACCAGATTCAGAAGTCCGCCGAAGGAAACACCGAAGGAGGCCTTGGATGCAGCGCCCTCCGCCCGTACAAGATTGGCAAGGAGGGTCTTCAGCACGGTTCCGGCACCGCCGATCAGAATCGTCCCTCTCACATAACCGCATGCCGCGTCAAAGGTCGCTTCTTTCGCGCCGCAGAGACGCAGAATCGGATGCGCAAAAATGAGCATGATCAGCCCGTAGAGCAGCGCGCAAAGCAGTCCTCCCCAGAAGGAAATTGCGGAAATCTCCGTTGCTTTATCCTGTTTTTTCCGTCCGAGCGCTCTGGAAAGCGCGCTGGCACCGCCGACACCGAACAGATTGGAAAGCGCGGTCAGAAACAGAAACGGGGAAGCCGTGATGGTGATCGCCGCCAACTGTCCGGGATCGTCAAGAAGGCCGACAAAATAGGTGTCCGCAAGATTATAGATGAGCGCGATCATCTGACTGATGATAGCAGGGATGATCTGTCCGATCACCGCGCGTCTGACCGGCATCCGTTCAAAAAGTTCTGTTTTATCGTTTGATTTCATGGTTCTTATTCTTCAAAAAGGTGATATTCGTCAAGCATCCATTTGCCCATCTGATAAAGCAGATTATAATAGGCTGTGATGATGTGTTTCGGCGGGTCGGAAAGCTTGTCGCCGGGATTTCTGCAAAGCCGTTTTCTGCCTCGTCCTTCTTCGTTTGAAATGACAAACAAATCCGATGCTTCCAGATTGAAAGTCCCCTTGTATCCGGTATCTATGAGACCGCGGATGACCTGATCGAAATTCACACTGCTGCTGAAGGGAATGGAATGACAGTCAACATTACCCCAGTTGTCATGGACATGGATGCTCCGCAGTTCAGACCCCATGGCGATGATATCATCATACTGCAGATGCGGGTTGTCAATATTGGCATGACCTACGTCCCAGTTCAGATGCAGCCGCGGGATATCGGCTTTCGCAAGGAAATCCATCATCAAAGCTCCTGTGGTAAATGGATAACCATCCGAACAGTCCGCCTGAAAATTCTCGGCGAGCATATCAACATTGACCCGCTCCGCAGCGTCAGCAAGCCTCAGATAGAATTCCCGATTGACACGGAACACCGTTTCCGGATTTTTATCCGATGGCTTCCAGAGATTCAGTCCGTGAACGACGATCTGCGGAATACCGAGCATGGAACAGGCCTCAAAGGAACGTCTTATAGCGCGGTAAAATTTTTCTTTGAGATCATCGTCAAAATAATAGTCCTGGGACATGGCATGCGCACTGATGAACTGATAGCCGTGATCTTTG
>JAKSPR010000343.1 GCA_024404655.1 Clostridia bacterium
ATGCCTCATGGTAAGTCATTACTATGCCCAACAAATGAAGAAACGGCCCGACATGCCGATTTTCGTCGACTCGGGCGGATTCGCGGGACTCTTCGACGGTTCCGAATTCATCGACCACAGGGACCATGCCTCCATCCGGACAAAAGCAGGCGACACAATCGATCCGCTCTCCGTTTTGCGCGTCCAGGAAAGCACTGCCGCCCTCGGTGCAACGCGCGACTTCATAATTTCCCCGAAATTTCATCCGGTGTTCATAATTATACCGTATACTGAACATAACAAATCTGAAAGGATGGTTTCTTTTTATGGAAAAACGTACTTACGCCCGCACGGGCGAAGCTGTTTCCCTGCTCGGCTACGGTACCATGCGTATGCCGAAAATCACCCCCGACAAAGATGACATTGACTATGAGGCCGGTCTTGCCCTCATCGACTATGCCTACAAGCACGGCGTCAACTATTTCGACACCGCATATATGTATCACGGCGGCAAATCGGAGCTGTTCGTCGGAGAAGCGCTCTCCCGTTACCCCCGTGATTCCTTCTTTCTCGCTGACAAAATGCCCGGCTGGATGGTCGGCGACGGCGGCGTTCCCCGCGCAAAGGAAATTTTTGAGGATCAGCTGGCAAAGTGCCGCACTTCCTATTTTGATTTCTATCTGCTCCACTCCTTAAACAACCGTGAAAGTTTTGAAAAGGGCTATCTGAAGGACGGCGTTCTTGACTATCTCGACAGCGAAAAGGCTGCCGGCCGTATTCACAACCTCGGTTTCTCCTTCCACGGCGATGTGAATTTCTTTGCCTACATGATGGAGCTGCGCAAGTGGGACTTCTGCCAGATTCAGTGCAACTACCTCGACTGGGACAGCCAGGATGCAAAGACGCTCTATCGTCTTGCCGAGGAACACGGCGTTCAGCTCATCATTATGGAGCCCGTCCGCGGCGGTGCGCTGGTCAACCTCTGTGAAGAATCCGTCTCCATCCTGAAAGCTGCGGAACCGGACAAGAGTGTTGCATCCTGGGCAATCCGCTTTGTCGCTTCCCTGCCCAATGTCCTCTGTGTCCTCTCCGGCATGAGCAATATGGAGCAGGTTGTCGACAACGTCTCCACCATCACCGATTTCAAGCCGCTGAACGATGCCGATTATGTGACGCTGAACAGCGCGATCACGGCCTACATCAAGAAGGGGGCCATTCCCTGCACCGGCTGCCGCTACTGCTTTGAATGTCCCAAAGGCATTGAGATTCCGGAAATCTTTGCAATCTACAATCAGGCTGCCTCCGACGGTATGCTGCCGGTTTCTGTCGGTATTACCGCCGAAGAGCTCCAGTCCCGCGCATCTGCCTTCCTTGCAGAATATGATAAGATTCCCGCTGACAAGCAGGCGCACAACTGCATCCGCTGCGGCAAATGCACCGAGCACTGCCCCCAGACCATCAAGGTTCCCGACAAGCTGCGGGAGATCGCCGGTATGGTGGCACGCATCCGCTGATAGATTCTCCCGGAAAAGACAACCTGCTGCACTGTTTGGGTGCAGCAGGTTTTTTGTTCATTGGGAATAGATAGAGGGATAATTGTTGCTGAATCGAAATCAGGTTTCAGAGGGTACCTTCATGAGAGGTCTTGGGTCGTTGGCGGTGATGAGGGATGCGCCCTGTTCGATGCAGAGGCGCACGTCTTCCTCGGTATCGGCGCAGTAAAGGTGCATCGGCATGCCCTTTGCACGGTAGAAGGCGCAGAGCTCGGATTTCACGAACATCATGGAAAGACCGATTTCATCATACCATTCGTAGCCGCAGAATTCTCTCATCTGGATATCCGGGTAACCCATGGTTCTGGCACCGTATTTTTCTTTCAGATACCGGATGATACGGCCGTTGAAGGCATAGAACCAGCAGTTTTCAAAGAAGCCGTACTCTTTCAGCATGGCAACGGCGATGTCCACGGTTTCCTCTGTATACTCCTTGATTTCCACGCCCAGCTTGAGGTCGGGGCGTTTTGCCTTTACCAGGTCAAGCAGCTCCCGGAAGGTGGGGACCTTTACCTGCCCTGCAAATTTTTCACCGAATTTGTCACGGAAACAGGGGTCAAGCTCCTTGATCTCCGCAAGGGTCTTGTCACGCAGATGACCCGGCACACCACAGGTACGCATGGTGTCACCGTCGTGCATAAGAACCGGGACCTTGTCCTTTGACAGCCAGATATCAAATTCGATAGCATCCACGCCAAGCTCCATGGCCTTTTCGTAGGATAACAGCGTATTTTCCGGATACTCGGCGCCGAAGCCGCGGTGCCCTTCTACATAGATTTTCATCATTTGTCAACTCCTTGTGTTCTGTCATAGCAGAAATTTGTTTTCAGTATAGCACTGTTTTGAGGGAATTTCAAGTCCCCGGAGCACTCTTTATCAACAAATTTTCCGATTATCGTTTGCGAATCCTACCAAAATATAATTTCAGTTATAACATCCCTTGACGAATCCCTGAAAAATTGATATAATATTATTAAGTATTTTTGTCTTTACCGGTTTTTCAGAGAACCGTTCATCAAAGAAAGGAATTTCACCATGAGAAAACATACCGCAAAAATGGCATGGCTGCTGCTTCTGGTAACTGCCGGCAGCATCTTCACCGCATCCTGCGGCGACACGGCCTCCAATACTCCCGTCCAGACTCAGGCAAATAACGACAGTGCCGCAGTGACCGAACCCGTTGATACCGCAGAACTCACCGAGCTTGAAATGCGCAAACTGATCAGCGACGGTCTGACCGATGAAGACTTCGGCGGAAAGGCTTTCCGCATCATCATGGAATCCGAGCGTGTCGAAGAAATGTGGACAGATGAACAGATCGGTGAAGCGTGCAACGACTCCATTTATATGCGCAATTCCAAGATCGAGTCCCGCTTCAACGTCAAATTCTCTGTGATCGAGCAGGTCGATAAGTTCGAGACCGTCAACTTCTTCAAGACGATGGTGCTTGGCGGTGCGGATGACGCAGAACTCGGTGCATATAACGACTATGTCGCTTATACCCCCGTCGGTGCAGGCTGCTGCATGAACTGGGTCGATATTCCGAACGTGGATCTTTCACGTCCGTGGCACAACAAACTGGCCAATGACGGTGCAACCATCAACGGCAAGCTGTTCACCCTCTGCTCTGACCTCTCCGTTTCTTCCATGACCTATACCTACGGCATTTTCTTCAATACACGTCTGACAACGAACTATGATATGAC
>JAKSPR010000344.1 GCA_024404655.1 Clostridia bacterium
CGAACCTATGACCCTCTGCTTGTAAGGCAGATGCTCTCCCAGCTGAGCTATGCTTCCATCTGGCGTCGCTCTCGGATGAAGTATTCATCTCCCTGCGACGCTATTTATTATATCACAACGATTCCGGTTTGTCAACACGATTTTCAAAAAAATTTCCGTTTTTTTGAAACTTTTTCCTGCCGCAGTCCTAAAAGCCTATAATAGCGGTATAACGCCCGGTAGGCAGCAAAAGCAGAAATCAGTTTTCCTCGTCCGGCTCCGCCTTGTTCTCGACAGCGGCAAAGAGTTTCTCGCAGTCTTCGGGAGTAAATACATATTTCTTGTCGCAGAAGTGGCAGCAGACCTCAACCTGTCCCTGCTCGGCGAGAATATCGTCAACCTCAGCTTTGCCCACAGCCAGAAGCGCTTTCGTTGTACGCTCACGGGAGCAGTCGCAGACATAGTCCACATCCAGTTCGTCAAACAGATCGTATGGAATATCCTGGAAAGCGATATCCATGACTTCCTTATTGGTCTTGCCCTCCGCAAACAGAGAAGAAACGGAGGATAAGAACTGCGCGTTGCGCTCGATGAGATCAACAGTCTTTTCATCGGCAAAGGGCAGGAGCTGAATGAGCACGCCGCCCGCGCCTTTGCAGGTATAGTCCACATCCACAAGCACGCCCAGCGCACAGAGCGTCGGCGTCTGCTCGGACGTCGCATAATAAGAGGTGATATCCTCTGCGATCTCACCGGATACGATGGGAGCCTGACTGATATAGGGTTCCTTCAGGCCGAGGTCACGGGACACGCACATATAGCCCTGGCCTACAGCCGCACGCACATCCAGCTTGCCGTTGGACTTCTTCGGGACGTCAACACCGGGATTCTGGATATAGCCCTTCACATTGCCGTAGTAATCCGCCGCCGCAAGAATGGTCCCCGCGGGGCCGTCGCCCTGAAAACGCAGGGTGAGGGAGTGCTCCTTTTCCTTCAGCATCGTTCCCATGAGGGAAGCCGCCGTCAGTACTCTGCCCAGTGCAGCCGACGCCGTCGGTGTCGTATGATGATAGCCGATTGCCGCATTGACAATACCGGTGGAGTTGATAACAAAAATCCGCGCGGAGCCATCCTGTGACATGGCACGGAGAATTTTGGACTGTTTCTTTTCCATAATGATTCGGTTACTTCCTTTTTTCGCAAATTGGGTTCAGATTCCTCTGCAGACAAAATAGTGCCGCTCATCGGCATCTCCTGCAGGCGTTCCATTGACATCAGCGCAGACGGTGATGAGCTCAAAACCGGCATTCTGCAGAAGCTGTCTCAGCGTCTTATCGGAATAAGCGCGTTCCCGCTGTTCTTCCTCGTAACGATCCCAGCGTCCGTCCTCCCCCTCTTTGAAGAAGGTCAGATAGAACCGGCAGAGACCGGTATTCGGATTATAGAAATTCTGCCAGCCGAGGAAGACGTGCTCATTTTCGAGAATATAGCTTTCCTCGCCGAAGACATGTTCAAACTTCCATTTTGTATTCACGTCGAACACAAAAATGCCGCCGGGAGCCAGAAACGTATGAACCCGGTCAAAGCACAGCGCCACATCCTCTTTCTTCGTCAGATAGTTGATGCAGTCGAGGGAGCACACCACCGCGTCCACCGTGCCGTAGAGATCAAACGCCCGCATATCCTGTTCCAGATATAAGATTTTCTTTTTCTCTTCCTCCGCAAGCGAAGCCGCCCGGGAGAGCATATCGGGAGATGCGTCGATACCGATCATATCGTAGCCGCGTCCGGCGAGAATACTCGTCAGTTTTCCCGTTCCGCAGCCGAGGTCCAGAACGATCTCCGGCTTTTTCTCCATGTGATCGGAAAACATCCGCTCATAGAAGTCCGCCCATGCCGGATAGTCGATATCCTCCATGAGTTCATCATAATGATCGGCAAGGATCGTATAAGCTGTGCCGTTCATAGGGTCTCCCTTTCTGTCATTCTTCTTCGTTTTTCAGACGGTCAAGCACGGTCTTATAGCCATCTTCGCCGTATTTCAGGCATCGGTTGACGCGGCTGATTGTTGCCGTGGAAAGACCTGTCCTATCTGCGATATCCGTATAAATACAGTTTTCGGAAAGCAGTTTTGCCGCATACAGTCTGCGGGACATTTCCTGCAGTTCGGGAACGGTGCACAGATCTTCAAAGAAATCATAACATTCTTCCACTGACTGCAGCGTCAGAATTCCGCGGAATAAGAGATCCATCCGTTCATCCTTCATTTTATCATTCATCTCTGCGGGCCTCCTTGTCTTGGATGTTTTGATATCTTTATTATACACCATTTTTTTCATAAAGTAAAGTGCAAATTGTGAATTGGAGGAAAATTGGGGGGGATTATAACAGTTCATCCATGGCCGTGTCACTTTTCTGCCCTCGGCCTGATTTCTGTTTTTCCCCGGCTTTCGTGGGGTGACCGGTAAGGGCTTCGCAGTCGCCCTTTCATGCTTCGCCGGATCTCCCACCTTCCCCCTCCCTGCCTCCGCAGAATTCCCCAAAAACATTGACAAAACCAAAGAAATCATGTATAATGAAGTAACTGTTGTTATCAAGCAATTCAGAAAGGAATGATACCCCATGACAAAATCTCTCATCGGCTTTCTCACGGTGATCGTGCTTGTCGCGGCTGTCGTCATTACGGCGCTTTTCGGTGTCGGACCGCTGGAAGGTATTCTTGACGAAGACGCAGTCCGCAAAGGCCTTGACCTTGTCGGCGGCTCCGTTATCGTCTATGAAGCAGACCTGACAGAGGAACCCGATGCGGAAGACCTCGCCGCCAACATGCGCGCGGTCCAGAGCATGATGATCAACCGTCTCACCGCCCTCGGTTATACCGAAGCGACCGTTTCCCTGACCGGCGACCGCCGTGTCCGCATCGAAATTCCCGCCATCGACGACCCGGAATCCGCATCCCAGATGCTCGGTTCCACCGCAAAGCTGGAATTCCTCGACAGCGACGGAAATGTCGTTCTGGAAGGTAAGGACGTCAAGGCAGCTTATGCCAATTACGGTGACGCTACCGGACGCGGCATCCCCCAGTACTTCGTCACCCTCGAATTCCACGACGATGCGGTTGACCGCTTCGCACAGGCCACCAGAAACGCCTCTGATTCTGCACACGTTGCAACCCAGACCAACTACATCGCCATCGTGCTCGACGGCGAGACCCTCTCCGCTCCCTTCGTCCATGAGGA
>JAKSPR010000345.1 GCA_024404655.1 Clostridia bacterium
GCGGGGATTTGCGAACGCACAGGTTTGCCGGCGTCAAGCGCTTCCACTGCGATAGGCGTGTGAATGGTAGCGTCGGTTGCAAGGATCACGGTGTCTATATCGGATTTCAGAAATTCCTTATAGGAAGAAAAGACGAGAGGCACCGACACTCCGTGTTTTTCACGGAGCTTTGCAAGCGCTGCCTCTCTGCGGTCTTCTCTGAGATCACAGATTGCGTGCAGTTCCACATAGGAGCTCTGATTTCCGGAAAGCAGCGCGTCTGCAAGATATAACCCGCGGTTCAGACCGACAACGCCGACTTTCAGCTTATTACTCATAAAGATCATCCTTTCAGCACGTTATCGTGCGGAATCCAGTGAAAACAGTTCCGATGAACAAGTTTCAATCATGTGTTCTCATTCTATCATAATATTCTGGTTTTGTCTATAGATATCAAAGATTTTCGGCAGAATTGACGATAAACTGCATGAAAAATCATAGAGAACGCTTGATTTCCCGGCTCAACTATGCTATACTGTTTCCAAACTCCGAGAGAAAGGATAAAAAAACCATGAATACGAAAACCGCAAGAACATTTCCGACAGATCATATTGACACCCGTGCTGACGGAGCTGTCCTTTATCAGATGGCCCCCTGCGCATCCACCCAGATGATGGGATATATTATAAGAACAAAAGGAGGCCGATTGTTCCTCATTGACGGCGGAACAAAAAAGGAAACCGATGCGTTTCTGACCCTCGCCCGCCGCGCGGTCGGCTGTCCCGACGGAGAAAAACTCCATATCGACGGCTGGTTTCTGACCCATCCGCATGACGATCATATTGATGTGCTGATCGACACCGTATCAAACCGTCTGAATACTGTGGAGATCGAACATCTCTGGTATAATTTCCCCTCGACCGCTTATCAGGAAAAGTACGAAAATCATTTCTCCTATACCTGCCGCGATTTTGATGCCATCCGGGGCATCATCGAACCTTTTGCTACGGTCGTTCATCCCGGCGATGTGTTTGACTATGACGATGTCCGTTTTGAGATTCTTACTGAGCCGGATGAGACGATCACGGTCAATACCGGCAACAATTCTTCGGTCTGTATCCGCGTCACCATCGAAGGACAGACCATCCTGTTCCTCGGCGATATGGGTGTGGAGCAGGGACAGGCCTTCCTTGCAAAATACGGCGAGGAAAACGTGAAGGCGGATTTCGTGGAAATGGCGCATCACGGTCAGAACGGCGTCGATTATCCCGTCTATGCGGCAATCAGACCCAAGGCCTGCCTCTGGTGTGCACCGGACTGGCTGTGGACCAATAATGCAGGCGGCGGTTACGGAACCGGCCCCTGGAAGACACTGCATGTCCGCTGCTTCATGGACGATCTCGGTGTAAAGCATCATTTCGTTGAGAAGGATGGTATCTGGGAAATCCCGCTGCCCTATCACTTTGACTGAACGAGAGGACAATATGGAACACTATCATATTATATCAAATACTCATTGGGACAGAGAGTGGTACCAGACTCATGAAAATTATCTTGCCCGTCTCGTTCCGCTGATGGATCGCCTCATGGAGATCATGAAGCGTCAGCCGGAGTTCCGTTTCCTGCTTGACGGACAGTATATCATGGTCCGTGATTACCTTGCGGCAAAGCCGGAGATGACAGAAACCGTCCGGGAATTTGTGAAGGCCGGACGGCTTCTCTGCGGTCCGTGGTATACCCAGCCTTTGGAAAATCTTGTTTCCGGTGAGGGACTTGTCCGCAATCTGCAGTATGGACTGCACTACTCCGAAAAACTCGGCCGCGCGGAACGGTTTTCCTACGAGATCGACGAATTCGGTCATGCTTCCCAGATGCCGCAGATTTACCGCGGCTTCGATATCCCCGCTGCTATGGCATGGCGCGGCATGCCGAAGGGCTGTAAGAGCGTCTTTGTCTGGCGCGCGCCGGACGGATGCGCGGTCCACATGTTTTATTCAAAAGCCGGTTACGGCGAGGCAACGGCACTGCCCATGCAGGAGGAAGATTTTACCGAGGTCATTGACGGGGTTACTTATACCCGTGACGGTCTGCGGAAACGGGTGGAAAACCTCCGGAATCTCCGGAAACGGAATTCTCTTTCCGACCACATGCTGTGGCTGAACGGCATCGACCATTCCTGGGTACAGCCCGATCTCTTTGCCGTGATCGACAAGATAAAAGAACTCTATCCCGACCTTGATGTCCGCCAGAGCACCCCGGATGAATATGCCGCTGCTGTTCTTGCCGACTATGAATCCCGCGGACTTCCTATGAAAGAAATTCCGGGAGAACTGCTTTATACCGTCGAGGGTGTCCTTGAATCCACAAACTCTTTGCATCCGGTACAGAAACAGACTCACTACCGTGCGGAACATCAGCTGATCCGCCGTACAGAGCCGCTGACCGCCGCCGCATGGCTCTGTGGCATGGAGTATCCCGCATGGGCTGTGACCCGGGCGTGGGAATATGTCCTTGAAAATCACGCACATGACAGTCTCGGCTGCTGCTCCGTTGACGGGGTTTATGAGCAGGTCATGGCGCGGTATCATGCGTCCCTTGCACTGTCGGAACAGATCGGCGAGAATGCGCTCCGCCACCTCATGCGCTGCGGAGGAAATGAACCTGCCGTATACATTTTCAATCTGTCCGCTTTTCCCATGAAAAGCGCTGGGAAATATACCTTTGAGGTGCCTGCAGGCTTCGGGAAAGCGCCCTTCTCCCTGAAGACCGCAGACGGCGAGCCTGTCCCGATGACCGTGCTTGATGCGCCTTTTGTCGCCGATGTACGTTACAATCCCCGTACCGGTCATCCGACATGGGGTGAGAAGACCCGTGTGACGGCATTGCTTGACCTGCCGGAGATTCCGGCTTACGGCTGGCGGAAACTGTGCCTTCATGCTGTACCGCCTTTCAGAGCGAAACTGAATCGCCCCCTCATTTATCATAGTCCAAGACCGGGCGTTATGGAAAACGAAACGCTTTCCGTCCATATCAACGCAAACGGTACCTTTGATCTGATCGATAAAAGAAGCGGACGGCTCTATCCCAGCCAGATGCTCTTTGAGGACTGCGGCGATGCCGGACATTGCTATATCGCAGAGCCGGCTGTTTTCGATCCGCGTGTGATCTATTCCGCCGGAGCAAATGCTTCTGTTTCCATGCTCTATGATAACCCCCAGGGCTGTGCA
>JAKSPR010000346.1 GCA_024404655.1 Clostridia bacterium
CCTGCAGTCAGCAGCTCTTCTTCATTCATCTGGGAATGTGTGGTAGATGCCGGATGAATGACAAGGCTCTTTACATCGGCAACGTTTGCAAGAAGGGAGAAGAGTTCCAGACTCTCGGTAAACTTCTTCGCATCCTCTGCGGTTCCCTTGATATCAAAGGTGAAAATGGAACCTGCACCATTCGGGAAATAACGGTCATAAAGCTCCTTTTCCTTGCCGGTTGCCAGCGACGGATGATTTACTCTCTCAACCTGCGGATGATTCTTTAAGAAATCAACAACCTTTAATGCATTTTCCACATGACGCTCTACACGCAGAGAAAGTGTCTCAAGTCCCTGCAGTAAAAGGAAGGAGTTGAACGGGGAAATCGTTGCTCCCTGATCTCTCATGAGCGTTGTACGAATCTTCATGATATAGGCAATATTTCCGCATGCCTCACTGAAAACAACACCGTGATAGGACGGATTCGGCTTGGAAAGACCCGGGAACTTGTCGTTCTGCGCCCAGTCGAACTTGCCCGCGTCAATGATGACGCCGCCCATGACGGTACCGTGACCGCCGATGAACTTGGTAGCGGAGTGAACGACCACGTCTGCGCCGTGCTCAATGGGACGGAGCAGAAAAGGCGTTGCAAAGGTGCTGTCCACGATGAACGGAATACCGTGCTTGTGTGCGATCTCTGCGATGGCATCAAGGTCGATGACATTGGAATTGGGATTGCCGAGCGTCTCTGCATAAAGGACTTTGGTGTTCGGCTGGATGGCTTTTTCAAAATTCTCCGGATCGCTGGGATCGACGAAGGTGGTGGTCAGTCCCTGCTCGCGAAGGGTATTTGCAAAGAGGTTGTACGTTCCGCCGTAGACGTTTGCGGAGGAAACGACATGATCGCCGGCAATGGCGATATTCTGGATAGCGTATGTGATTGCTGCGGAGCCTGACGCCGTTGCCAGAGCTGCCGCACCGCCCTCCAGTGCTGCAATGCGCTTTTCAAACACATCGGAGGTGGGGTTCATTAAGCGGGTATAGATGTTGCCGCCTTCGGTCAGACCGAAACGGCCTGCCGCCTGTGCGGAGTCACGGAAGACATAGGAGGTAGTTGCGTAGATCGGTACCGCTCTTGCATCGGTTGCGGGGTCAGCCTGTTCCTGACCGACATGAAGCTGGAGTGTTTCAAATCTATAATTCGACATAATTTCTGTTTCCTTTCGTTTGGCTTCATTTATGCAGAAGCCCGGTTTTGTGTTGATGGATGGGTAGATGATCGGGTTCTTGGATTCAACACGCGGACCACATTCGTCCGAAACGGAAGTTACATCGGTTCAGTTTTTCAAAATACAGGAGCATTGGTGCGTCCTCCTTTTACCTACTCTTTCAGGTGGTATTTATAGTATAGCACGTTTTACCTACCATGTCAAGGGGTAAAAGCAAAAAAGTTCAGAAAAATGTGAAAACGTGCAGTTTCACAGGAAACTGCACGTTTTGGTTGTTATAATGTTTCAAGAATACCCGGTAACTCCGCATAATCGCGGAATTCCCTTGTGATCTCGCAGATCCCAGGATTGTTCTTTCCATGGGGGTTATACCAGATCGTCCGGATTCCGGCGTTGTTTCCGCCGAGCATATCGGAGGTCAGGCTGTCGCCGACGATAACGGTCTCCGCCCGTTTTACCTCGGGAAGCGCAGAAAAACAGGCATCAAAGAACGCCGCTGACGGCTTCTCTGCCCCGATCTCGCCGGAGATGAAGATGCGGTCAAAATACCGGCGCAGACCGGATTCATCAAGTCTGCGGTTCTGCACGGTCGGCGTTCCGTTGGAAGCCGCGCAGAGACGGTATTTTCCGCGGAGCGTTTCCAGAAGTTCCACAGCTCCGTCAAGCAGCGGATGTTCTGCAGCCAGCAGTCCTTCGTAGTGTTTCTGTGCCGTCATGGGGTCCCTTTCAACACAGAGTTCTCCGAACAGGATTTCATATCGGCGGAGCAGCACCTGCGGGCGGGTGAGTTCTCCCCGCTCCAGCTTCTGCCATTGTTCCCGGTTGATCTCCGAATACCGCTGCAAGGTCGTTTTCAGGACAGGGAGTTCCATGCGGCGCAGCGTCTCGGAAAGGGCGTTTTCTTCGGCTTTATGAAAATCGAAGATCGTATCGTCCAGATCCATGAAAACTGTTGTGACCATTTATTTCTCCGTCATGCGGACGACACGGTTGGTCATCTGATATGCGCCGTAGCCGTGGTTCTTCGCCGCCGCGATCTGGGCGTTGTCGGTCGCCGTATTTCCGGTCAGCTCAAAGAGCGGACGGATGGGCAGCGTGCTGGCATCCAGCGC
This sequence comes from Clostridia bacterium, assembly GCA_024404655.1. Classification (GTDB taxonomy): domain Bacteria; phylum Bacillota; class Clostridia; order Oscillospirales; family CAG-272; genus RGIG3925. Next base: position 2,324 of record JAKSPR010000346.1, read on the forward strand.
AGCAAGTACCGTATTGACCGTCTTTGCCGGGTCTTTGTCCACATCGGCAATGGTAACGCCGCCGATGGTCATGCCGTCCTTGAGATTGGAAAGGGTGATATCCGCCGTCACACTGTCGGCAAGTGCGCCGAGCACGGAGGCATCGATACCTGTCGTCTCGTCTTTTCCGGCGGCAATGGTCAGCGCGTTCATTTCCAGATTCAGGGTCAGACCCTTGACCTCACTGTCCACACGCTTGATAAAGGCTGTGACAGCGTCATAGTTCGAGATATTCTTGTCATAAGCAGGAGCTGTGGTTCCCGCATCCTCCGGCAGACCGTAGTCCCGGAGCATGACTTCATCAACACCCGCATCCCGCATTTCCTTGAGCAGACTGATGATGTAATCCTGACCTGCCTCGGAATAAACCGACAGCCAACGGGAGGCGCCGTCGGAATAGCGGAAGCCGGAGGCATTCATCAGCGCCGCAGAGGAATTTCCCTTTGCCGCCAGATCATCCCGGAGCGCACAGACACGGCCCGTCACATAAAGTCCTTCGTTATGGAAAATCTTCACGATATCCCGCAGACTGTGGGCAGCCACGGAAGGATTGGCACCGTAGGAAGACGCCTCACTGACGCCGGAAAGATAGGACAGTTTGCCGTTGTCGTATTTCAGTTCCACCATGACCGCGGTGTAGCCGGCATTATGCAGTGCCTTTGCCGCTGCTGCAAGATCACCCGTTGTGGGATAATCCGCCAGCGCAAGATATCCGCCGAGATAATTTTTCAGCGTACCGACGCCGGTGATGGGAGAGTCCGGGATAACGGGGTCCGTATCCGGTACTTTCTCGGTCTCGGGAGCCTTTTCGGT
>JAKSPR010000347.1 GCA_024404655.1 Clostridia bacterium
AAAAATTGCTTTCCCATGTGACAGACTGGAAGTCATCAACACAGATCTGCAGAAGGGCGTTTTTGACGCGTATTCCGGCAGTATCATAGTTCATCGTGATTTTCAGAGCACCGCTGCCGAAAGCATTTTCGGCCAATTCCCCGTTTTTATACCAGATATACTCGTCGCTGTATCCATCCATGGATTCACCTTTCCATGCGCTGCCCACATAAATGCGGTCAGTGCCTGTAGGATCAGCGGAATCCACCATCCAGGGATAAGCGTGAGCGTACTGATCACGGGCAACAAACGGATTATAACCGTCATCAAGACAGAATTCGTCGTTCAGAGCATCGATATCGCCGACACGAACGGAGAGTTCTGCTTCAGAGGTATTCTTGAGAACAACGGTTTTCTTCGTCCAGTCGCCGTTGTTTGCGTCCGTTTTTGCATTGACCGTCAGTGCGGTACTCATGCAGAAAAGAACGCAGAGAAGAATTGCAAGTAATCTTTTTTTCATAAGTTTCTCCTTTGTCCCTGAGGGGGATCAATATTGTTTGGATTTTATTTGAACATATCGGCAACAACTTTCAGATCTTCATAGGTCTTATAGGCAAAGCCCGATTCCAGATATTCGGTAATCAGATACTTTCCCTTTGCAGTAACCGATTTGATTCCCCGTTCCACGAACTGATCCTTAAGCGCTTTGTATGTATCCGCCACGGTCTTTGCGTCTTCGGCGCTGTCATACTCTGTATAGGTGGTATACCCGGTCACGTTTTCACCGTCATGGGTAAAGACGAAGGTTATGACATCAGCTGTGAACACGACGGTGTGATCGTCTTCCTTGACCTCCAGTTTGAAATCCTCATCGGCACCTGCATTGTTATCCTCTGCGCCCTGAACAACATCACCGCCGATACCGACATCATCATCATTGTTCTTTTCTGAACCGCATGCGGCAAGCGAGAAAACAAGGGCAAGCATGAGAATCCCGGTAATAATCTTTTTCATAGACTTTCTCCTTTATTGTTGTTAGTGCTGCTCACCAATATCCGGATACTCTTCTTATTTGCCGGGACGATCCTTCAGCTTGGCATTGGAATAATCAAAGGTCACAGAGTCGCCTTTCTTGGTCATTTCCAGCTGCATCATGATATAACCGACAGACTCGTCATCAGAAGATGCAACGACCAGCGCGTAAGTACCATCCTCAACTGTGCTGAAATCGCAGGCGAAGACATACGGATCGCCGTCTTCCCGTCCTTCGTAATTAAACCAGACCACATCGACGTCATCTGCTTCCAGTTCGGTGATGTAATCTTTTCCTACAGGGCACAGTCCCAGCCATGCGGAAGTATCGTCGAACTGTACATCAGCCGAGATTTTGATCGTCGCATAAGCGCCGGCTTCGGAAGAGGTCGCCGGATGGAAAATAGCTTCCACTTCGTTCATGCCGACCGTCTGACTAACGCCGCTGTTGCCGCTGCCGTTGTTCTGGGTGCTGTTGTCCGCTGCGGGAGTTTTGGAACCGCAGGCGGTCATGGATGCTGCCAGAAGGGCTGCTAAAATAAAAACTGCAAATTTTTTCATGGTATTTTTCTCCTTGAATTTTATTTCAAAATTAAATTTTCAAATTTCAATTTCGCTTCTGTCGCTGGTTCGGACCATGCCGACAGACATGACCGGAGCGCATCCAAAAGCATCTGTTTTGTTGAAAACGAGGTATTCGCCGCCCAGGTCCTTATAAAGCGTTTCATCGCTGTTCGGGAATTTGCGGACAAAACCCTCTTTGCGGAGCAGCAGGACATACGCATCAAGCTCTGCCTGCGTCGTGTTCTCTGCCTCGAAGAAATAGTAGTGATTTCCGTCCGGCGCCGTTCCGCTCTCATTGATTGAGAAATCATTGCCGCCGAAACACCATACCGGGAAACCTGCCAGTTTTTCGGACCACTCCCTGACAAAAGCTTCATCCGGTGTCTGTGCGTTTGCCATTGCTGCTTCCACAGCAGCTGCATTGACAGCGTCCAGATCTTTTGCTGCGGTGTCGATCGTTTCTGCGACCTTGTTTGCATAGGATTCTGCCTTGGGTGCTACAACGCTCTCTGTGGCTTTTCCGACAGCATCACGGATGCCCTTGCTGATCCCCTCACTGATGGCATTGCGAAGGATACTTTTCAGAAAACTCATTTTTTGATACCTCCATATTGATGCGGCTTTATACCGCTTGTTTTTGTTTCATTACCAAAATCCACGCTGACAGTCTCATCGTTGTCTTTCCATATAACACCGCGATACCGATGTTCTTTGGCACAGGTAAGACAAACGGTTTTCCCGCCGGTTTCCTCACATTCCACCGTACAGTCGCCGCATACGACCGCACCGCATAAAACACACCGATTGAGTATTTTCAGCGCCTCGATATTGGCCCGCTCATAAGCGGAATCGTGATCCCTCTGCCATATGATCTCGCGCGCCCGCTGTTCTGTTCTGGAAAGGAAAAGCTTCTTTGCAAATCCCGGCTTGAATGAATATCTGGTGGTGCTGACATTCTTCCCGCAACAGTCACAGAAAAAGGAATATTCAAACTGCTCTTCCGTAGAAGAATCAATATATTTTTTCGTTACTGCTTCGAGCACCGGCGTGTACCTCCTTTCTCCGAATCGGATCACCGATCTCTGACAGGTACATTATATACGCATGCAGGAGAAAAATCCATTAGAAAAAGGTCTACTTTCCCCAAAACCAGGTCTACTTTTCGCCTTTTTCAATCTGAAACAGGAGTAATCCGGCAGACACTGTGTTCTTTGCTCGTTTATTGCTTTGTGAGCTTGTAGACAAGCTCGGTTCTGTTATGGACATCAAGTTTTGCATAAATGCTTGTAGAGTGCTTGCGGATGGTTGCCTCGGTGACGAACAGTTCCTCTGCAATCTGCTTCCGGCTCTTGCCCTCGAGCAGTTTGTGAAGGACTTCCATTTCACGATTGGATATCAGCGCTGCGATCTCCGGCTTTTCGCAGACACGGTCGATCCACCCTTCCGGCAGCGGTGCAGTTTCTGCGGGCGCAGGTTCGGTTTTGGGTAGTTCCGGTACAACTTTCCGCCGTCTTCCGCGCATCCAGATCACACCTGCTGCTGCCAGCAGGGAAAGCAGTACCCAGCTCCGCTACCGATGTTCGGATAGCACAT
>JAKSPR010000348.1 GCA_024404655.1 Clostridia bacterium
TCAATCTGGCGGCTGTGTGGCTGCTCACCGGCTTCTGGCACGGCGCATCGTGGAACTATGTTCTGTGGGGTGTCTACTATCTCATTATTCTTGTTATCGAAAAGAATTTCCTGCTCAAATGGCTTGAAAAGATGCCCGCAGTTGTGACGCATCTCTATTCGCTGTTCTTAATCTCCACGGGTTTTGTCATCTTCCAGGCAAAGGAGCTTGCCTCCGGCTTTGCGGTGATCGGGGCCCTGTTCGGTATCGGTGCGGACAGCCTGTATGTCCCGGCAGGCGTTTATGAGTTTGTTCATGTGCTGCCGCTGCTGCTCGTCTGCTTCATCGGCGCAACCCCCATTCCGGCACTGCTCTGGAAGAAGCTCCGCGAAAAATGGAGCGGTGCAAACTGGCTGATTCCCGTCTATACGGCAGCCGTGCTGCTTCTCTGTACCGCTTATCTTGTGGATTCGACGTTCAGTCCCTTCCTGTATTTTGAGTTTTAAGGAGGGATGACGACATGAATAAGAAAATCAGTATTGTCACCGCGGCTGTCTTCTGTGTGATTCTGTTCGGCTTTGCGCTGACGTTCCTCATTCTCCCCGATCAGAACTTCTCCGATGCGGAAAACCGCAGCTTGCAGAAGTTCCCGAAATTTACCGTAGAGTCCTTCCTCTCCGGCAGCTTCGGTTCCAAAATGAATACCTATTTTGCCGATCAGTTCCCCATCCGTGATTTCCTTGTCGGCGTCAAGGGCAGGGCAGAACTGATGCTTCTCAAAGGCGGAAACAACGGCGTCATCAAAGGTAAAGACGGACAGCTTGCCGTTGCCCGTTTTGATGCCTACGGAGGCGCACAGAATACCGTATCGGATACCGACGGTTATTTCACATCTACTGTTGACCGCGGCATGGAAGCAATCCGTTCTCTGCATGATTCCCTTGCAGAGAAGACTATTGACTTCTGCGCAGTCATTGCGCCCAGAACCATTGACGTGGCTTCTTCCGCGCTCTCATACCCGACGAACGGCAGTACCGCCCTCCGCACACAGGTAAAAGAAGCGCTTGCAGGTCTCAATGCCCCCGATGTGATCTCCATGATCGAGGAGCACTATCGTGCCGGTGAATATGTCACCTACCGCACCGACCACCACTGGACGACCCTCGGCGGCTACTATGCTTACTGCGAGGTCATGAAGTCCTTTGGTATGGAGCCGCTTGCAAAAGAGCTTTTCCGGGTCGAGCAGACCGAAGGCTTCTATGGCACCACCTGGTCCAAATCCGGCCTCAAAGATGTCGGTCCCGACACGCTGGAGCTGTGGCTTCTGGATGACGAAGATCAGTACACCGTGACCGATCTTGACAGCGAGACCTCCTTCACGGGCTTCTATAACCGCGAGTTCCTTTCCAAAAAGGATAAATACGGCGCGTTCCTCGACGGTACCCATAACCGTCTGCTCATCACTAAAAACGGAGCGGAGGGAAGAGAACTGCTGCTCGTTGCCAAGGATTCCTTTGCCAACTGCATGATCCCGTTCCTCGCCCGCCATTTTGATATTCTGATACTCAATCTTTCCGGCGACGGAGATGAAACCAACATCTCCAAGTATGTGGAGAATTACGCCTGTGACCGGGTGCTGATGGTATATGGTCTTGAGAATATCATCACGTCCCCGCGTCTCGGAAAAGTCAAATAAGATAATGTTTGCCTGATTGCAAGAAAGGATATGACCCAAAAATGAAAAAAGCACTTCTCCCGGCACTGACCCTCCTTGCCTGCCTGCTCACTGTCTCCTGCGGCGGAGAAGCAGGAACCCCCGTTCAGACGGATGCCGCTCCGTCGACGGCTCCGCAGACGGAAACTGCGGCACCGGAAACAGAAGCTCCCGTCAAGGAAAAAGCACCCCTTGACTGGTCTCTCTATTCCGCTCCCGCCCCTGAAACTGTGGAACCCGATACCGCTGATATCAAGGGCATCAGCATCATCGGCGCAAGAACCCTCGCCCAGAAGGGAAAGGCTGTCATCGTCGGTACCTGTGACCCCGGTGTCACCATCAAGGCAGAGACCGCAGACGGCGGCGTCTATGAATCCAAGTCCTATTACGGCTATTTCTCCGTTCTTGTGGACAGCGGCAAAAAGGTGGATGTCACCCTGACCCAATATTATGACGGTGCCCAGATCGGGGAATCCGTAAGCGGTCAGTATAACGCCAAAGCACCCGGTAAGGACATGTGGGGCATTGTCGGCGGCAACGATTTCCAGTTCTATCTGGAAAAAGAGCTGCCCGACTACCTCGGTGAAAACCTTTTATCCGATGCCGAGCTGAACGCGCTGAAAGAGACCGTATCCGGCCGTGTCGAAAAGGTCAAGGACGTCAGCGAAAACGGCTGCGAGATCATTTATCTGATCGCACCCTCCGCTATGACCGTCTATGCCGACCGCGTTCCCGCTGAATATCAGCGCGCGGAGTATACCCGTCTTGACCAGGTCTCCGAAGCTCTGGCCGAAGCCGGTGCGACCGTCATCGACCTCCGCTCCACCTTTGCCGAGCATAAGGACGACCAGATCCCGATCTTCTACCGCAACGACAGCCACTGGACCGAATACGGCGGCTATCTTGCATACGTCAAGCTCTTTGATTATATTTCCGGAAAGTTCCAGTATACCGCGCCCCATCCCTACAGTGATTTTACATGGACCCCGGACTATTATATCAGCGGCGATGTGACCTACTATCTGGAATATCCCCAGGAAAAGATCCTCGAATACGAGTGGCTCCGTACCCCGAATTATCGCCTGCCCGCCAATGTCGCTAAGATCAAGCGCTATAAGACCGATACGACTCTCGCATACGCCGGCTACAGCGCAGAGGTCTCCAATGATATCCTCATCGACAACGACGACGAAGATATGCCCAGCCTCTATATCTTCCGCGATTCTTTCAGCGCACAGCTTTATGATATCGTCTCCGAGCAGACCGACAAGTGCCACTGGAAGCCCATGTGGTCCTACTCCTGGAACATTGCCGATATCAAGCGCGACAAGCCCGACTATGTGGTCTATATCATCGCTGAATGGACCATCGGTGAGATTCTGAAATAACAGCAGAGAATAAAAATGGTGTCCCGTGCAGAACAAGCATCGGGACACCGCGTGTTTTGTTTTCTGTTTTCATTCGTGGGCTG
>JAKSPR010000349.1 GCA_024404655.1 Clostridia bacterium
TATAGATCATGGAGAGGTCGCGCTTGGTCTTATTCTTGCGGATACCGCAGTGGATGCCGTTTGCAGTAAAGCCCTTTGCGGCGCAGATGCCGCCGGGAATCAGTTTCATTTCCATAGTCATTTACTCACTTTCTGTATACGTACGATTTATACATTCAGTCCGGTATCTTCGGGGACACCGAGAACAAGATTCATATTCTGGATGGCAGAGCCGGATGCGCCTTTGCCAAGGTTGTCAAACCGCGCCACAAGGAGGATGCGGTCATCATTGCCGGTGACGGTGATCTGCATATCGTCGCGCCCCGTCATGGCGGCGGCGGAGAAGAATCCGCTTTCATCAGCTGCATCAGCAAAATGAACAAGACCGCTCTGATAGAAAGTTCTGTATGCGTCCTTGATATCGTTCACGCTGCCCTTCACCTGATCGGCAAACACGGGTACGGTGACTTCCATACCGGCATAAAAGGGAGCGACAATGGGACAGAAGATCGGGTCTTTTGCAAGGCCTGCAAACTTCGCCATTTCGGGAAGATGCTTATGCTTCTGGGAGATGCCGTACATTCTGGGAGCAGACAGAAGCACATCCGCGTCAGGTGCTTCATATTCTGCGATCATCTTTTTTCCGCCGCCGGAATATCCTGTCAGAGAAAAACAGGTCAGAGCCGTATCAGGCATAAGCAGCCCCACACGGGTGAGCGGTGCGATGAGCGCAAGAAAGCCGCTGGCATGACAGCCGGGATTGGCAATGCGCTTTGTCGTTTTGTATGCATCTTTATTTTCACAGAGTTCCGGGAAGCCGTAAAGCCATGCAGGATTGGTTCTGTGAGCGGTTGAAGTATCAATGATCACGGTATCGGGATCGTCTGTCAGGGCAGCGGCCTCAACGGCTGCTGCATCAGGCAGGCAAAGGAAGGCGATATCGGCTGAGTTGAGCATTTCTTTTCTTGCTTCTGTATCTTTTCTCTGTTCTTCGGAGAGGGTCAGAAGCGTAATATCGCTGCGGTCGGCAAGGCGTTCACGGATCCGTAAACCTGTCGTACCGGCGCTGCCGTCAATGAATACCTTTTTCATACAGTTTCCTTTGCATATTTTGTATTTTTATACACTATTATACCTTCAATTTTCATCCCTGTCAAGGGTTCCGGCGCATTTTCGGACAAATAGTCAGTTTTTCTGAGAAAACAATCCTTTTTACCGTCAGTTTGCCCATCAACTATGACAAAAAGATGCTGCAGCCTCCATCCATAGCCGGATGAGGCTGCAGACCTGCTTGCTTCTGGGTATTCCGGTATCCGGATCAGGGCAGCGGATGACCTGCGGTGAGGTATAGCTTGTACCACTCCTCGCGGGTCAGCTTGATCTCGCTGGCAAGGGCGACATCGCGCAGGCGTTCCTCGCTTGCAGTACCGACAACGACCTGCATCTTCGCCGGGTGGCGGAGAATCCAGCAAGAAGCGATGGCACTGTCGGAAACGCCGTATTTCTCGGCAAGAACGGCGATTTCCTTATTCAGCGGCGCATATTCGTCACTGGTTAAGAAGCAGCCCTTCCATGCGGGCATCTGGAACGGAGACCACGCCTGAATGGTGATATCCTTGATGCGGCAGTAATCAAGAACGCTGCCGTCGCGGTCCGCAGAACCCTCGGAGGTCATGTTGACTTCCAGGCCGTTTGCGACCATATTGGAAACCGGGATTGCAAACTGCATCTGGTTTGCCTGAATCGGCTGTTTGACGAACTTTTTGAGAAGTTCGATCTGCATGGGCTTATGATTGGAAACGCCGAAGGAACGGACTTTTCCGGAGGACTGCAGAATGTCAAAGGCCTCAGCAACTTCTTCCGGCTCGACCAGCGGATCGGGTCTGTGGAGCAGAAGAACATCCAGATAATCGGTCTTCAGACGGGAAAGAATACCGTCAACAGCGGTGAGAATGTGCTCCTTGGACTGGTCGTACATACCCTTGCGGATGCTGCACTTGGACTGAATGATGACGTCCTCACGCTTCAGGGTGGGGTCAGAGGAAAACGCTGCGCCGAACTGTTCTTCGCAGTGGCCGCCGCCGTAAATATCGGCATGATCAAAGAAGGTTGCACCGACCTCGATCGCAGTATGAATGAAGTGGTTCATCTCGGAAACGCTCTTATTGCCGACGCGCATGCAGCCGACAGCAATGGCCGGAACCTGCATTCCGCTCTGGCCGAAGGGAATCATTTTCATGGGGGTTCTCTCCTTTAAGTAGATTTTCTTCATTATAACAAATACCCGGCGATTTGTCAACCGTTATTTCGGCCTGCAAACCTTTATATGCACAGAAAATCCTCCATCGGCATACAATACCGATGACAGGAAAAATGATCATAGGAGGACTTCATCATGCCGATCAGAGTTTACATCGACCAGGGGCACAACCCCGTCAATCCCAATGCCGGTGCGGAATGGATGGGTTACCGGGAACAGGATATCACCTATGCGGTGGGCCGTGCGCTGTACCGCAGGTTGGAAGCAGATCCCGGATTCACAGCACGGCTCTCCCGTCCGACCCCGACCACAGTCCTCGGCACCAGCAACACCACCAGTCTGCAGTACCGGGTAAATGATGCCAATGCATGGAATGCCGATATTTTTCTTTCCATCCACACAAATGCCTCGGACAGCTCCCAGGCCTCCGGCAGCGAGGCATTTATCTACAGTAATTCTTCCCCGGCAAAGCCGCTGGCAGAAGATATTCTTGAATGGCTGCGCTATCTGACAGGTCTTCGCACACGGGGTGTATTCTCCCGTCCGGGGCTTTATGTTCTACGGAAAACCACCATGCCTGCGGTACTCATTGAACTCGGCTTCATCACCAATCCCGGGGAGGCAAAGCTCATGTCCGACAATCCCGAACTGTTCGCCGACGGCATTTACCGCGGCATCCTGCAGTATTACGGAATGAACTGAATAATTTTATAAAAATACCGGGCGGGTGCAAATTCATGCATCCGCCCGTGCCCTGTTTTCATGGCTGTACTGTGGTCTGTCGTGGGAGCTGTTTTCAGGATTGGGACTGCTCCGGTTCTTTCAGCGAAATTCTGATGATATCCCCAAACGGGATCGGTGCAAGACCTTACAGCACAAGAAACCACGCG
>JAKSPR010000035.1 GCA_024404655.1 Clostridia bacterium
GGCTGGATTTTTTTATGTCTTGTTATGATCTGTCTTACCATGATGCCAGCAGAGGCGGCGGAGTTTGCCGACACGCCGGATGCGGGTTCTGCGCTGCTCATGGAAGCCTCGACCGGGCGGGTGCTGTATGAATACAACGCGGACAAAGCGCTCCCCCCGGCCTCCGTCACCAAGGTCATGACGATGCTGCTCGTTTTAGAGGCTATCGACAGCGGACAGATCACGCCGGAGGATATGGTGACCGTCAGCGATTACGCCTCCGGCATGGGCGGCTCCCAGGTTTTTCTGAAAGCCGGGGAGGTCATGAGCGTGAATGACCTTCTGAAAAGCGTGGTCGTTGCGTCAGCGAATGATGCGGCGGTAGCGCTGGCGGAGTATGTCTGCGGATCAGAAGCCTCCTTTGTCAGCCGGATGAACGAGCGTGCGGCGGAGCTGGGCATGGTGAACACCGTGTTCAAGAACACAAACGGCCTTGACGACAGCGACGAAGGCCATGTGACCTCCGCAAGGGATATCGCTCTCATGTCGCGGGAGGTTCTGAAACACAAGAGAATTTTTGAGTATTCCACAATCTGGATGGATTCCATCCGGGACGGTGCTTTCGGGCTGACCAATACCAACCGGCTGGTGCGGTTCTACCGGGGCTGCAACGGACTGAAAACCGGGTCCACCTCAAAAGCGGGCTTCTGTATCAGCGCGACTGCCGAGCGGGGCGGGATGCAGCTCATCTGCGTCATCATGGCATCTCCCACAAAGGACGCGCGGAATGCCCTTGCCGCTTCCCTCCTTGACTGGGGTTTTGCCAACTGGGGGCTGGCGGAATTTTCTGCGGGCAAGCCGGAGGATGTTTTGCTGCGGGGTGCTGCCGTTGACCGCTGTCCAGTCTCTTTCGGCGCGTTTTCAGCGCTTTTACCGAAGGGCACGGAGAAAAACGTCACCCAGAAAATTCTCCTGCCGGAGAAGCTGGACGCTCCGGTCACAGCCGGGCAGACGGTCGGCACGGTTGAGTATTATTCCGGGGACACGCTGCTGGGCTCTGTGGATATCACGGCGGATGTATCGGCTGACAGGATCGGGTTCTTTGCTTTATTCCTCCGGTTTCTGCACGGATTCTGCCCCGCATGATGCAGTTTCTCTTCGCCTTTTTACAAATTCTGGAGAAAAATCGGAAATCGCCGAACTTTTTTGCGGTTATCTATTGCAATTTTGACTGCAATTCGGTATAATATATATGTTTATAATAGATTTTTCCCTTTGTTTGAACAAAGGCGTATAGAAAGGATCAAACAATCATGGCAATTTCTCTGAATGCTTCTTTTCTGAACTCCTTCGTCGGCGAGCATGAGCTCTCCGCTATGGAAGGTGCTGTCCGTGATGCTCATGCAAAGATCTGGAACAAAACCGGTCTTGGCAATGACTTCCTCGGCTGGGTCGATCTTCCCGTCAACTACGACAAGGAAGAGTTTGAACGCATCAAGGCAGCTGCTCTCAAGATCAAGAACACCTGCGATATTCTGATCGTCATCGGTATCGGCGGTTCCTACCTCGGCGCACGCGCTGCCATCGAGTTCTGCAAGAGCCCCCTTTACAACAATCTGAAGAAGGACACCCCCGACATCTACTTTGCAGGCAACAACATCAGCGCACAGGCAATGAAAGAGCTGCTTGAAATCTGCGAAGGCAAGGACATCTGCTTAAATGTCATCTCCAAGTCCGGTACCACCACCGAGCCTGCCATCGCATTCCGCATCTTCCGTGACCTGCTCATCAAGAAGTACGGTCCCGACTGCATCAAGGACCGCGTCTTCATCACCACCGACCGCGCAAAGGGTACCCTCAAGGGCTTTGCCGATGCAGCAGGCTGTGAGACCTTCGTTGTTCCGGATGACTGCGGCGGACGCTACTCCGTTCTGACCGCTGTCGGTCTGCTCCCCATCGCATGTGCAGGTATCTCCATCGACGATATGATGGCCGGTGCCGCTGCTGCAAGAGAAGCATACAAGGACTGCGATCTTGCAAGCAACGACGCACTCAAGTACGCCGCTTACAGAAACATTCTCCGCACCAAGGGCAAGAAGACCGAAATCCTCGTTGACTACGAGCCCTGCATGGTCATGATGAACGAATGGTGGAAGCAGCTGTTCGGCGAATCCGAAGGCAAGGACAACAAGGGTCTGCTCCCGGATTCCGTTGTCTTCACCACGGACCTGCACTCCCTCGGTCAGTTCATTCAGGAAGGCGAACGCATCATGTTCGAGACCATTCTGAACATCAAGGACACCGGCGCAGAAGTTGTTGTTCCCAATGATGAAGCAAACGTCGACGGTCTGAACTTCCTCACCGGCAAGACGCTGGAATATATCAACTCCATGGCATTCAAGGGTGCTGCCATCGCGCATACCGACGGCGGTGTTCCTGCCATGATCCTCGATCTCGACAGCCGTTCTGCTTATGATTTCGGCTGGATGGTCTACTTCTTCGAGATGGCATGCGGCATCTCCGGCTACATTCTGGGTGTCAATCCCTTCAACCAGCCCGGTGTTGAAGCCTACAAGAAGAACATGCTCGCTCTGCTCGGCAAGCCCGGTTACGAAGAAAGACGCGCTGAGCTGGAAGCAAAGATGTAATTTTGATCTCCCATTTTCATACTGCTGCGGCGGAGTCATCCGCCGCAGTTTTTTGTTGTCATTCTCTACAGAAATGCGATGGGTTATTTGTCGTCCTTAACGAACTTGTTTATATTCACCGAAATTTCATAGTTTGGACTTGATTTTTCTCACATTTTCGTGTATGATATAAGTACAGAAGGCAAGAGATTCCAGAAAGACTTGCTGCTGTCCCCTCCTTGATATGCAGGGAGGTTTCCCCGATGCGGGGACGTTTCCTTTACGCGCGGGGATGACCGAATCCAAAATTCTTTCTGAAAAAGGAGAAAATCTTATGTTCAAACTGATTGTCGGAATCAAGGGTACCGGAAAGACCAAGACGCTTGTTGAAATGGCTAACGCAGCCGCACAGAGCTCCAACGGTTCTGTCGTATGCATCGAGCCCGGCGACAAGCTGAAATTCGATGTCTCCCATGAAATCCGCTTAATTGATACACTGGAATATGAAATCAAGGACGGTCAGGCGCTGTACGGCTTCATCTGCGGTATTGTCGCAAGCAACCACGATATCACCGATATCTTCGTTGACGGTTCTCTCAAGATCTGCAGAAGCGACGTCAATGAGATGGCTGTCGCTGTCCGTGAGATCGCATACTTCATTGATTCCAAGGGCATCAACTGCACGATGACCGCATCCATTGCCGCAGAAGACCTGCCGGAGAACATCACCCAGTACACAAAGTAATCAAAACCATGCGGTAATCAGCCGCAGGCACTGCTTGCGGCTTTTTTTCCATCACGGCGTTTTGTTTCAAAACTAACGATTCAGATAGGAGGATATTCCCATGAAAAGGAATCAGGCACTCGCAGCACTTCTTCTCCTGGCAGCATCCTGTTCTGTCGTTTCCTGCGGCGCGGAACCGTCAGCACAGCCCGACAGCACGCAGGCATCTTCCCCGGTACAGGATACTTTGACATCCGCGGAAGCGGAATCAAACGCCCTCGACATCGCCGTCGCCGCTCTTCCCCAAGCGGACTATGGCGGTCATGAATTCAAAATCATGGACCGTTCCGAGCAGTACAGCAGCGTATGGTACACCTACGATGTCTTCTCCGAGGGTGAAAACGGTGAGCCCATCAATGATGCCGTTTATCAGCGCAACCGGATCCTTGAAGATGCGGTCAATATCAAAATCCGTGAAGAACAGTCCGTCGGTCCCACCGCCGATATGAAAAAGCTCATCACCGCAGGCGATGATGCGTATGATCTGTTTACCGACGGTATGAGCAGTCTGGTATCCATGACAACGGGCAATATGCTCTATAATCTGAATGACGTTTCCCAGCTCCGGCTGAGTGAGCCCTGGTGGGATCAGCAGATGCGGACGGAGTTCAACATTCTTGACAAACTGTACATTATGACCGGCGATATCTCCATCATGGACAATGAGGCCACCTGGTGTATTCTTTTCAACAAGACCATGGCCGAGAGCTTCGACTTCGGTGATCTCTATCAGACCGTCCGTGACGGCAAATGGACTCTCTCCATGATGCAGGATATGATGAAAGCTGTGTCCTCCGACTTAAACGGCGACGGTGCCGTCGGAGCAGAAGACCGTTTCGGATATCTCACCGAGGCGTTCAACATCTACGCCCTCTGGTGCGGCTCCGGAAATAAGATCGTCAGTCTGAATGAAAGCGGACTTCCGACCATCACCATGTTCAATGACCGCAGCGCTGCCATTTATGATAAGGTACTGGAAATGCAGTTTGACCCGAACACCACCGGTATTGCCGGAAAGAATCCGTTCCCGGGATACAGCGATCTGAATGACTGCTTCAACGACAACCGCGCGTTGTTCATCTACGGCGCGATGTCCCTGATTCCCGACTACCGCGACAGCGAGACGAATTTCGGTGTGCTCCCTGCGCCGAAATATGATGAATCCCAGTCTCAGTACTACAACACCTTCTCCTACTGCAATATGACCGGCTACTGCATCCCGGTCACGGCGTCGGATATCAACCGCACCGGTACCATCATGGAGGCCATGGCGGATATCTCCCAGTATATCCTCACCCCCGCATATTACGATATCACCCTCAAAGGAAAGTCCGTCCGCGATCAGGAATCCGAGGAAATGATCGACCTTATCCTGGCAACACGTTCCTATGACCTTGGTCCGATCTTCCAGTGGGGCAGCGGATTCTCCATCTTCAACAGTGCGACCGACAAGAAGATCGGCACTTTCGCATCCCAGTACGAAAAGGGTGAAAAGTCGATGGTCAAAGCCATTGATAAGTATATTGCGGATATCTCCGAAAACGAATAAAATATATCGGACCTGTGCTGTTTTTCCGACAGCGCAGGTCTTTTTTCGCCGAAAACTTTGCAGAGCCAAAATTCAAGAAACTTGATTTTACTGTCTTGACAGCAGCATCATTTTGATTTATAATAGTAACGAATTTTATTCTTCAAGGAGAACCGCAACATGAAAAAAGCAGGACTTACCCCGGCAATCGTACTTCTTCTGATCGCAGCAGCCATTCTGCCCTCCTGTGATTCTGCCGCTGCCCCTGCAGCCCAGGACACTGCTCCCATTTCTTCTCCCGTCGTATCGGAAACCGAAGCGGATACCAGTGAAGAGGCTGCAGAAGCTGCCGCTTTTGAAAAGGCTGTTTCCTCTCTGCCCGATCGAGATTACAATGGTTATGAATTCAAGATCATGGGGCGGTCTGTCGAATATGATGCCGTATGGGCCTCTTATGATATTTACGCCGAGAAAGAAAACGGCGAACCGATCAACGATGCCGTCTATCAGCGCAATCTGCTTCTGGAAGAAGCGTTCAACATCAAATTCGTCGATATGAGTGTCGGCAATCCCTATGAAACCATGTGGCGTCTGATCACCGCAGGTGATGATGCCGTTGACACCTTTACGGACGGCATGGTCGTCCTCAACTGGATGGCATCAGCCAATATGCTCTATAATATGAATAATATTGAAGAGCTCAAGCTGGATAAGCCCTGGTGGGATCAGCAGATGCGCAACAATATGAACATTCTCGACAAGCTCTATATCATGACCGGCGACATTTCCATCATGGATAATGAGGGTACCTGGTGCATGCTGTTCAACAAACAGATGTACAAGGATTTCGATTTTGATGATCCCTATCAGACCGTGAAAGACGGAAAATGGACCCTTGACAAGATGCTTGGCATGATGAAAGAGGTTGCAAACGATACAAACGGTGACGGTGTCAGAGATATCAACGACCGTTGGGGCTTTGTTTCCGAACCTTATAATGTCTATGCGCTCTGGAACGGTGCCGGCAATATGATCGGCAGTCTGGATTCCTCCGATCAGCCTGTGATCACCATGTTTACGGAACGTGCAGTCAGCACATACGACAAAGTTCTCTCCATGCAGTTTGACAACCGCCTCACCGGTGTTGTCGGTACAGCGCCGTTCATCTCCTATGCCGATCTTGTCACCAGCTTTACCGGCGGCAATGCGCTGTATGTTTACGGTGCAATGGGTCTGATTTCCGACTTCCGCAGTTCCGACACGGATTTCGGTGTTCTTCCTGCGCCCAAGTTTGACGAGCAGCAGGAAAACTACTGCACGCCGTTCCAGTGCTGGAACATGACTGCATACGCCATTCCCAACACAGCCCAGGATCCCGCCCGTACCGGCACCATCATGGAGGCGATGGCAGAGATTTCCCAGTATACACTGACACCGGCTTACTATGATATCACGCTGAAGACCAAATCCGTGCGTGACGTAGAATCCGAGGAAATGATTGATCTGGTCCTGAATACCCGTTCCTATGACATCGGACAGATCCACCAGTGGAGCGGCTGCTTCGATATCTTCCAGAATGCAACCCATGACAAGATCGGTACTTTTGTTTCCCAGTATCAGAAGGTTGAAAAAGGTATGCTTTCTGAAATCAAGACATTCATGAAGAACATTGAAAAGAACGACTGAATCAAAGAGGACGGCGCGTGCCGTCCTCTTTTTGTATCTTTGGTCAGTCGGATGAAAAACATCCGCAGCCTCTGTTATTGTTTGTCTGCGTCTGTGCGCAGGATGTGCCGCAGGGGGTCTGGCACTGGGCATAAGCGGGCGGTGCGAACTGTTCGACCGGGAAAGACATCCGGCGGAATGCCGCACAGG
This sequence comes from Clostridia bacterium, assembly GCA_024404655.1. Taxonomy (GTDB): domain Bacteria; phylum Bacillota; class Clostridia; order Oscillospirales; family CAG-272; genus RGIG3925. The sequence continues at coordinate 6,794 of JAKSPR010000035.1, forward strand.
GATCGTCATCGTCAGTGTAGACGCACTCCTTGTCGGGTACGGCATATTCTGCTGCTGTGACAAGGAACTGGGCGGGGCGTTCCATGCGGACCACGGAGAAGAAGCCAAGGGAGACGGTCAGCACCTTTTCGATTTCCGGAGAATCGTAGAGGGAGCCGCCGATGGACTTTGCGACGCGCTCCGGAATATCACAGCAGGAGCAGGGGCAGCTGCACTTGCAGCGTTCCTCGATCTTTGCGGCAAGAACCACAGGATCGACGATCTCCAATACTGCCGTGGGGAGATTATCATCGCTGTCGCCGTCCGGATGATAGCACTCACAGCAGGGTTCATCCTGGGACTTGGAGCGGAAAATCTTCACGCTTCCCTCAGAGCCGAACAGGATGACGTTCTTCTCGGCAATGGCGAGGCCCTCAACGCACTGGGGTTTTCCGCTGACGCAGGTTTCGATCTCCAGCCGGACGTAGATGCGCATGGTGATCTGATAGAAGCCGCGGTTGAAGGTCATGGGGGACACATGGATGCAGGTATCGACGATCTCCGCCGAGCGGACCCGGACCGAGGATGCGCGGTCGATGATCTCCTGTCCGAAATCGGGGAGATAGACCCGCAGCCCTTCAAAGCAGTCCCTGTCCCGGCAGCTGTCCAGGATGCGGTTGACGTCGATGTAAACGGATTCTTTCTGTGTATTTCCTCCGCAGCCGGAGCGGGTTGTATTCCCCTGACAGCCGCAGAGCGCATTTCTGTTTTCAGCCATAAGGCGTTCCTCCGTTATCGTGAAATTGGAAAGCGCATGCTGCGCTTCCCTAACATCTTATGCGGTGCTGGGGAAAATGTTCCGCATCCTGTGGATACAGAACATTTCTTATAAGGGAAAGAACGATGTGACAGTGAGAAGATTCTTTGGTATTCCGGATGGGTCCCTGCCCTCGACCGGCATCTGATTTTTACGGACTATGCGGTCGCCCTTGCATGCTTCGCAGAACATCCCCGCTTGATATTTACTGTCATTGTTTTATTCTTACAGGACTTTCCGAACTGCATTTCTCCCCCACCCACTGATATTATCCGTTTTCCGAAATTTTCCTTGACATAACTCCCCAAATCTGCTATAATATACTGTAAATATAATCCGCTATCAGGATTTGACGGAAGGAATGTGCACAAGATGACAAGACGTCAGGCAAGAGAGATCATTTTTTCCCTCGTCTACGAGGTTGAATTTCATAAAGACACCCCTTATACGGAAATCTACAACGAGACCATCGGCGACTATGCCGAGGACGGTGTGGAAGGACGTGTATTTGAGGAAAACAGCTATGTAAGACAGGTCTTCTTCGGTATGGAAGAAAAGCTGCCTGAAATCGACGCCCTGATTGCCGGACATGCGGTCGGTTGGAAGGTCGATCGTCTTTCCAAGGTCTCCCACGCCATCATGCGCGTCTGCGTCTATGAGATGCTCTATTCCGATGACGTTCCCGCAAATGTTGCCATCAATGAGGCTCTGGAGCTTGCAAAAATCTACGACCACGACAATGCTCCCGCATTCATCAACGGCGTCGTCAATGCGATTGCCAAAGACAAGGGGCTGCTTTCAGACAATGGCTGAGACGGAAAAGAAAACCGTCCTGCTCGGCATTGATACAAGCAATTATACGACATCCGCCGCGCTCAGCATTCCGGATCCCGGTCATGCGTCCGGCGGATTTGTTATAAAGCAGGTCAAAAAACTGCTCACCGTCAAGGATGGGCAGAAGGGACTGCGGCAGAGCGACGCGGTCTTTGCCCATACCGTCAATCTGCCCGGACTGATGGAAGAGCTCTTTTCGGGTCTTGATTTCATCCCGGAGATCGCGGGGATCGGGTATTCCGCCCGTCCGCGTCCCATCGACGGCTCCTATATGCCCTGTTTTCTTGTCGGGGAAACCGTTGCCCGGAGTATGGCAGCAGCGCTCCGCGTTCCCTTATTCCCCCTCTCCCATCAGGAGGGGCACATCGCCGCGGCTGCCTATTCCGCCATGGAGGATTCGGGTTCTTCCCTCCTTGCAGAAGTTCCGTTCCTTGCTTTTCATGTCTCCGGCGGAACGACGGATCTGCTCTATGTCACCCATAAGGGTACTACCTATGATATAAAACCCCTCGGATGCTCGGTAGACCTTCATGCGGGTCAGGCCATCGACCGGACCGGCGTGATGCTGGGGCTCTCTTTCCCCTGCGGTCCTGCGCTGGAAAAACTGGCTTCTGTCAATACGGTGAAGATTCCGTCGCCGAAAATCTGTGTCCGCGGCTGTGACTGCAACCTCTCAGGCCTTGAAAATCTGACAAAAAAGATGCTGGATGACGGCGCTGCCCCGGAGGCCATCGCCGCTTATACCTTTGCTTTCATCGGAAAAACTCTTGAGACCATGACGAAAAATGCGCTGGAGCTGTATCCCGGCGCTCCGGTCCTTTTTGCGGGGGGTGTCATGAGCAACAAGCTCATGCGGGGAAAGCTCTCCGCCCTCTGCAAGACCTGCGGCACCGCTGCATTCTTTGCCGAACCTGCCTTTTCCGCTGACAATGCCGCCGGAATTTCTTTGCTCGCCGCGCGGGCGTTCGCAGTGCGAACATTCGCCGCGCGAACATTCGCAGCGCAGACTGAGGAGAACCCCTCATGAAACAGAAAAGCAGTTCCGGACAATCGGATTTCCGGCTGAACACCTTCAACCGCCTGTTTCTTCATCTTCTTATCACCCCGGTTTTCACGTTGCTGTATGCGCCTGTCAACCGTTATGTCATACTGCCGAAGCTCGGTTCCGGCGCGCCGTATGTCAACATGGCCGGGGAGCTTGTGGAATCGTATTTCAGCGCAAACACCATGGTGCGCATTCTCTTTTATCTGCTCACCGCCCTGACCCTCGGACTGACGGCATACCGTGCAAGATCGTTTCACGGGTGGCGGCGGGTCGTATTTGTTCTTCTTTCCGTCCTCGGCTGTATCACCGCAGGACTGATCTTCCTTGAATTTTCCGTCTGGGATACCCAGATCTGATTTTCCTCGAAAGGAGCGGATGACTGTGACCATCGACAAGCAGACGGTATTCACCGTCAGTCAGGTCAATGAGTGCGTCAAATATCTGATCGAAGACTCTCCGCTTCTTGACAGCCTGTATGTCAGCGGAGAAATCTCCAATCTGACCGCCTATCATTCCTCGGGGCATCTGTATTTCTCTCTGAAAGATGCAAACGGCGTTCTGAAAGCCGTGATGTTCAAATCCAGTGCCCAGAGGCTGAAATTCAAACCGGAAAACGGCATGAAAGTGCTGGTGCACGGCCGCATTTCCGTCTATGTGCAGAGTGGACAATATCAGCTCTACGCTGATGCGATGGAACCGGACGGTCTGGGCGCACTGACCGCCGCTTATGAACAGTTAAAAGAAAAACTCCGGCTGGAAGGGCTGTTTGATGAGTCCCGCAAAAAGCCGGTTCCGAAATACCCCGCCTGTGTCGGTGTGATCACCTCCCCGACCGGAGCCGCTGTCCGGGATATCATCAACATTCTCGGCAGACGAAGCCCGGGGACGAAAATGATCCTGTTCCCCGCTCTTGTTCAAGGTGAAAACGCGGCAAAACAACTGACCTCCGGCATCCGGTATTTCAACCGATACAAAACCGTTGACGTCATCATCATCGGACGCGGCGGCGGGTCGCTGGAAGAACTCTGGGCCTTCAATGACGAAACGCTGGCCAGAGAAATTGCGAAATCGGAACTGCCCGTCATCTCCGCCGTCGGTCATGAAACGGACTTTACGATCTGTGATTTTGTCTCCGACTGCCGTGCTCCCACCCCCTCTGCGGCGGCTGAACTTGCCGTCCCCGATGATACGGAGCTGCGGGCCAGAATCCATGCTCTGGCTTCTGCCCTTCAGACCGCAGAACAGGGAAACCTGAAAGCAGCAAGGCAGACGCTGAACGCGCTTGCCTCCAAGCGCGTCATGAAATCCCCCGACAGCTTTTTGCAGAACCGCCGCATGGAGCTTGACACGCTGATTCTGCGGACGGAACACGCCGCATCCAAAAAGATCACCGCAGCCCGGCAGCAGCTCTCTGTAAAAGAACAGCGGCTGCAGACGCTGACCGAACGGCGTACGGCAGATGCCAAAGCCTCTCTGCAGACGGCGGCTGCCAGACTGGAATCGCTCAATCCCCTCTCCGTACTCACCCGCGGCTACAGCGCTGTTTATGGAACGGAGGGCGAAACGGTCCGCTCTGTGGAGCAGCTGAAAACCGGAGAAACCATCCGTCTGCGGCTGTCCGACGGCAGTGCCGATGCCCGTGTCACGGACATTCATCCCGATGAAAGGAACTGATCATCATGGCTGAAAACGAAAAGAAAACCGCAAAGAAAAAAGAACCGAAGTCCTTTGAAGAAGCCCTGAACCGCTTAAACGAAATCGTCTCCGCACTGGAGGACGGGTCTGCCCCGCTGGATGCCTCCCTTGCCTATTATGAAGAAGGCATCGCCCTCATCCGGTACTGTAATGAAAAGCTCGACCACGCCGAGCGGCAGATCAAGGTTCTCACCCGCGCCCAGGACGGTGAGATCGTCGAAAAGGATTTTGCACCGCTCCCGGAAAACAACTGACCCGGAATCATATACCCGAAAGGATTTTTTATTACATATATGAATATCGAAATACTCCTGCTTGACAACGCCGCACGCTGTGAATCCCTCCTTGACACTCTGACCTCCGAAAACGATCCCGATTACGGGGAAATTTTTGAAGCAGTCCGCTACAGTCTTCTGGGCGGCGGCAAGCGCATCCGTCCGTTCCTTGTGAATTCCTTTTCTGCCATGTTCGGCGGTGATCCTGCCATTGCCGCAAAGCTCGGCTGTGCGCTGGAAATGATTCACACCTATTCCCTGATCCACGACGATATGCCCTGTATGGATGACGACGAACTGCGCAGGGGCAGACCGACCAATCATGTGGTCTATGGTGAGGCGACTGCCATGCTGGCAGGTGATGCACTTCTGACCATGGCATTTGAGATGGCGTCCTCCCCGGAGATTCCAGCGGAGACTGCCAAAGCAGCGGTCCGTCTTCTCTCCCGTCAGGCGGGTACCTTCGGCATGATCGGCGGTCAGATGCTGGACCTCAAGGGCGAGCATGAGCATCTTGATTTTGATACGCTTCTGAAAATGCACGCAAAGAAGACCGGAGCTCTCATGGAAGCGGCTTGTCTTCTCGGCTGCTATGCCGCAGGCATTTTTGATCCCGATGATATCCACTGCATCGCCGCCAAACAGTATGCCAAAGGCATCGGACTTGCGTTCCAGATCATCGACGACCGACTGGATGTCATCGGCAATAACGATATTCTCGGCAAGCCCGTCGGCAGCGACGCGGAGAGCGGCAAGACCACGTTCCTCTCCTTCATGTCCCCGGAACAGGCTCTTGACTATGCCAAGGATTTAACGGAGCAGGCAAAGAATGCCATCCTCCCCTTCCACGGCAAAGAACCTCTTCTGGAGCTTGCCGACTATCTTCTCTACCGCAACAAATAATTACCGTCCCCTCAAAAAAAACCGGGGCAGCCGCTCCGACAGCGGCTGCCCTTTTGATGATTTAAGAATGATAAAAGGTGCGGTGGTTGTAGTTTTTCATCTGCTCCGTGAACGCTTCGTACTGCTTTTCATAGGATGCAAACTGTTCTGCGTTCAATTTTCCCGCATCATACAATTCTTTTGCTCTTGTGTGGAGCTTTTCCCGCATGGTATGAGCCTGATCCTTATAGTTGTTCTCAAGGAACTGGCGGAGCTCCGCAATGATGCCGTCAAGCTCTTTTTCTGCGCGGGAACGGAATAAACGAAACATGGTATTCCCCCTTTTTTCACACCGGATATCTTTTTTTGTTATTGTACCACACATCCGCCCTGTCTGACAAGGGTTTTCCAAAAAAATCTGCGTCCGGAAAGGATTCGATATATGAAAATTCCAAGGCATATACAGGAGAATGAGACCCCGAACCCCGCCGCGGCTCTGCTGCGTCAGAGCATCAATGCCGTCGCGGTCCTGTCTCTGCTCATGCTCCTTTTCTACGGGCTGGAAGGCCTGCTCTACGGTCCTGCCGACCGTCTTATCTCTATGCTGGCAGGAGCTGACGATGAACTCTATAACGCCGTCTTTGACGTATACGATATGTTCGTCTATACTGTCGGCTTCTTTGCGCCGCTGGGCATCACCCTGCTTCTGTTCCGCGGGAGCAGCTTCCGGCCGGACATCTCCTTTGCCCCACAGCTTCCGCCCCATGCGATCTCCGCGATCTTTGCCACCATCGGTATTCTTTACGTCTTCGGAACCATAACCGACCAGATCATGACCGTGGGGGAAGCCATCGGCATCCCCTTTGCGTGGTATGATCAGCCGATTCCCGAAACACCGGGGCGGATCGTGCTCTATTTTCTGTCCTCCGTCATTCTCCCCGCCCTTGTGGAAGAAATGGTTTTCCGGGGGTACATCCTGCATCTGCTCCTGCCTTACGGAAGGACCTTTGCGATTCTTGTCAGCGCTGTTCTGTTCGGCGTGATGCACCTTTATCTGCCGCAGATGCTCTACGCTACGGCAGCCGGTGTGATGATCGGCTATTTCGTGGTGCGGAGCGGCTCCATGTGGATCGGTATTCTGATTCACATGACGAACAATCTTCTGTCCTTTGTCTCGGATATGGCCTATCAGTTCCTATCCGAGGATGGGTATACCCTCTACACCATCATTCTGTACGGTGCGGTTTATCTCGCCGCGACGGTATCGGTCGTCTTCATCCTCCACAGCCTTTCCGCTCCGGGACGTTCCTCGGAGCATTTCGCGAGTGCTGCGGTCTATAACCGTCTGATGACGACGGAAGATGCGTTCCGCGGGTTCTTGCCGATCCCGCTCCTTGCATATCTGATCTGCGCCGC
>JAKSPR010000350.1 GCA_024404655.1 Clostridia bacterium
TGTCATGATGGCTCCCGTCAACCATCTGTCCATTACCTTCTCCATGCACGTCCGCAACTGGCCTGCAGTCATCGGTCCCGACCATGCGGTCATCCGTGATATGGTCTACGATATTCTCGGACTTTGAGAGATAGAAAAAATCCGGTTTTCCATTCAGTCGGAAAACCGGATTGCTTTTTGTTTTGAGTTATTTTTCGGATGTGAATCTTGTCCATTTACGGATACAGACCACACAGAACATGGTGCAGGCGAGGGTGATGAAGACCCAGGAAAGAAGTGTCGCGTTCCAGCCGTAGTATTCGGAGATCCGCGCCATGCCGTAGGTGGAAGCCGCACTGCCGACATAAGTACCGAAATTCAGGAAACCGGACACAAAGGAAACATTGCCGAACCGTGAGAAAGACGCCGGGAGCATACAGATGAGAATCAGATTGACGCCATGCATGCAGGCAACAATCACCGCACACAGAATGACTGCACCGATGGCGGTCTTGCCATTCAAGAAATACAGGATGATTGCGCAGATACAGCTGACGCCCGCAACAAAGGCGGCACAGGCAAGCTCATTCCTGATGAGTTTCCGGTTGATCACAGAGGTCACTTCAAAGCTGAGGATCGCGAAGATCGGCAGAACGACGCCGGACAGAATGGAGATCGAGCTGCCGAGGTGATAAGTCTCATTGATGAGAGAGGGCATCCATGTGGTAACGCCGTCCCGGATCATGCCCTGCATGATGATGGCAAGCATGATCAGTAAAAGGTATACACCCATTGAACGAAGCAGAGCAGGCGTTCCGCCGCCGGATATCGTGCTTTCATCCGCTTTTGTCTTTTCACGCTTTGTAAGGACAGGCGTCGGCATACCTTCCCGTTCCAGGGCGTTGAGGGCGATATTCCAGATCACAGCCATGATCAGTGCATCACTTCCGGAAATGAAGAACATCAGACGCCATCCGGAGAAGGTGACGCAGGCGGGAGCCAGCAGGTAAACCGCGATGGTACCCGCAGAACTGCCGTAGGAGACAAGTACACAGGCACGACGGTAAACCTCTTCTTCAAAGGCACAGGTCATGATCTTGACCAGCGGCGGCCACATCATGGCGTGGGCAAAACCGTTTAAGCACCAGACCACAATCATGATCGGCACATTGGGCGCGGCAAAGGGCATGATAAAGTTCATGGCTGTTGCAAGAATATAACCGAAGGTGATGATCTTCCGCGGTGCAATGCGGTCCCCGATGTAGCCGGAGATCAGCTGTCCGATACCGTAGGATATGAACAGCGCCGTCACCGGCAAGGAAGCATAATCCTTGGAAAGCCCTTCTTCAGCAACAAAGGCGGAAACCACTGCAGCATAGTTGATTCTGGCAAGATAGGATATGAAATACGCGGCGGAGCAGAGGAAGATCAGCTGCTTGATCCGCTTCTTATCGGTGAGTTTATTCATGGTCCGACACTCCTTCAAGATAAAGTAACAATGATATTATTATAAAAGTTCTTTTCGTGTTTGTCAACAGAAAATCAAAAATTATTTCAGAAAAGCATTGACAAACGATTTTCTCTGTGATATAATATATATGTTCCGTTAAGGAAACATTGGGATATTGTGTAAAGGTAGCACAGCAGACTCTGACTCTGTATGTTGGGGTTCGAATCCCTATATCCCAGCCAAAAGCCGTTTGATTGATCAAACGGCTTTTTCTTTGTCATTTTGGAGGGAAATATTGCTTTTTCATCGTTTTTATGATATACTGATACCCAGGACACACCGTGTGTCTTTTGTCGATTTTAGAATAGATGTAAAGATTTACATGAGAAAGGACCAAATAATATGAGCCTGACAAATGAACAGATCACCGCTGTCAAAGGACGCGGATTTTTGATCAACCGCGGAACCGAATGCTTCTCCGGACGTGTTGTACCGGCAGGAGGAACCTACTCCGCAGAGGAACTTTCCGTGATTGCGGAATGCGCAAAACGGTACGGCAGCGGCAAGATCGCTTTCACCAGCCGTCTGTGTGCGGAGATCGTCGGTATCCCCTATGAAAAGATTGACGAAGCAGACGCATTCCTTGCGGAAAACGGTCTGCATTTCGGCGGAACCGGAGCAAAGGTTCGTCCTATCACCAGCTGTAAGGGTACGACCTGCGTTTACGGCAACATTGACACCCAGGGACTTGCCGCAAAACTGCATGAGCGGTTTTATGTGGGCATGGGTACCATGAAGCTGCCGCACAAATTCAAGATCGGTGTCGGCGGATGTCCTAACAGCTGCATGAAGCCCAGCTTGAATGATGTGGGTATCGAAGGTCATAAGGTCTTTACGTTCAATGAAGATCTCTGCCGCGGCTGCGGGAAATGCGCCATCGAAGCAAAATGTCCTTCCCGTGCTGTCACAAAGCGCGACGGCAAGGCCTATATTGATTCTGGTAAGTGTCTGAAATGCGGCGTCTGTGTCGGCAAGTGCCCTTTCGGCGCAGTTCCGAAGACTGCGGAATCAGCCTGCATGATCTATGTCGGCGGTACATGGGGCAAGTCCCGCAGAGAGGGAACCGCGCTGCCCGGATACTTCTCTGAGGAAGAGATTCCCGCAATCATTGAGAAAATCATGCTCTGGTATAAAGAAAACGGTTATCAGAAGGAACGCCTCGGTATGACGGTTGACCGTGTCGGTACCGATAAACTGATGAATGCGATCCTGACCGATGATATTCTTGCAAGAAAAGACGCGATCATTGCTGCCGACGTTCTGGCAAGACCCTGAGGTATCCCGCATGCATCTGCGAAAAGCTCTTGTCTGCCTGTTATGCCTCCTTGCTTTCGTTTTCGTCTCCTGCGGAAACACGGAAACCGCAGAGAAGCCTGCCGTGACAGACACCCCCAAAAACACGGCTGTTCTGTTTTCCTCCCTTGCGGAAGCATGGGAGACTGCAGGCGGTGTTGTGTCTATCACCGTCGGCGAAAGTGTAGAACGCGGATTTGCCACACAGGACACCCCGCTTGTCGATGATGGAGCGGGAAAAGCGATCAACACGGAACTGCTCTTGTCTTTAGAACCTGATCTTGTGATCTGTTCCGCCGATCTGCCCGCGCAGGTTGAAGCCGCA
>JAKSPR010000351.1 GCA_024404655.1 Clostridia bacterium
CCGGGTCTTTCCCAGCCGAGTCCGTCCTATCACGGTGTTGGTGTCACCGAGGCGTGCGGCAATATCGCATACATCATGAAGCTCCGCACCACCCTGATGAGAGATCAGGGAGCGACCATCTCTCCCTTCAACTCTTTCCTGCTGCTGCAGGGTCTGGAAACGCTTTCCCTCCGTGTGGAGCGTCATGTGGAGAATGCGCTCAAGGTCGTCGAGTTCTTGAAGAATCATCCCCAGGTCGAGCGCGTCAACCATCCGTCTCTGGCAGAAGGCCGGGCGAAGGAACTCTATGATTCTTATTTCCCGAACGGCGCTGCTTCCATCTTCACCTTTGAGATCAAGGGCGATGCAGAGACCGCAAAGCGCTTCACCGAAAGTCTGGAGCTGTTCTCTCTGCTTGCAAACGTCGCAGACGTCAAGAGCCTTGTCATCCATCCCGCATCCACGACCCATTCCCAGATGAACGAGGAAGAACTGCTGGCAGCCGGCATCCGTCCGACTACCATCCGTCTTTCCATCGGTACGGAACACATTGACGATATCATCGCAGACCTCGAACACGGTTTTGCGGCAGTCAGATAAGGGGGAATTTGTCATGGCAAACATTTATACGTCCGCAGATCAGCTGATCGGCAGAACGCCTCTGCTGGAGCTCTCCCACATCGAAGCCGCAGAAGGTCTAAAAGCAAAGATTTTTGCAAAACTGGAATATTTCAATCCCGCAGGTTCCGTCAAGGATCGTGTCGCAAAGGCGATGATCGACGATGCGGAGGCCTCCGGTAAGCTGAAGCCCGGCAGCGTCATCATTGAACCCACCTCCGGCAACACCGGCATCGGTCTTGCCTCCGTGGCTGCTGCACGCGGCTACCGCATCATCATCGTCATGCCCGATACCATGTCCGTGGAGCGCAGACAGCTGATGAAGGCTTACGGCGCAGAACTGGTGCTCTCCGAGGGTGCCAAGGGCATGAAGGGGGCCATTGCCAAGGCGGAAGAGCTGGCAGCGGAGATCCCCGACAGCTTCATCCCCGGTCAGTTTGTCAATCCGGCCAACCCCGCCGCGCACTACGCGACCACGGGTCCGGAAATCTGGGAGGACACAGACGGCAAGGTCGATATCTTTGTGGCAGGCGTCGGTACCGGCGGAACGGTGACCGGTGTCGGCGGATATCTGAAATCAAAGGATCCCGGTATAAAAGTTATCGCGGTGGAGCCCGCATCCTCCGCGGTGCTGTCCACGGGCGTATCCGGCCCCCACAAGATTCAGGGTATCGGTGCGGGCTTTGTGCCGGATGTCCTCGACCGCGGTGTGATTGACGAAATCATCACGATCACCAATGAAGATGCTTTTGCCACCGGCAAGCGTATCGGCAGAAGCGAAGGCGTGCTTGTCGGTATTTCCTCCGGCGCCGCTGTTGCGGCTGCGATCGAAGCGGCAAAGCGTCCGGAAAACGAGGGCAAGAACATTGTTGTTCTTCTGCCCGATACCGGTGACAGATATCTTTCCACGCCGCTTTTTGCAGACTGAACGAAGAAAACAGAAAAATCCGGGCTGCCGTTTCTGCGGCAGCCCGATGTGGGTTTACAAAACGACAACACAGGAGGGCAAAACACATGAAAATTTCCACCAGAGGACGGTACGCGCTGCGCGTGATGATCGATCTTGCCGAGCACGCGGGGGAGGGCTATACCTCCATGAAATCGGTGACGGAACGGCAGAATGTATCTCTGAAATACCTTGAAAAAATTCTGCCCCAGCTGGTGGATGCCGGAATGATCGAGGGCGTCCACGGCAAAGGCGGCGGTTACCGTCTGACAAGAGAACCGAAGGATTATTGTGTCGGAGAAATCCTGCAGCTGGCGGAGGGCGATCTTGCCCCCGTCGCGTGTCTGGAATGCGGTGCGGAACCCTGTGCAAACGCCGGGGACTGCCGGACATTGTCTTTGTGGCAGGGACTGGATGCTGTCGTGAAGAACTACCTTGACAGCGTGACGATCGCGGATCTGATGAAAAAAGAGAACTGATCACAAAAATACCGCCGCCGGTTGGATGGAACCGGCGGCGGTTTATGTGATCGGGAAATTATCGCATGGCGTCCTTCATGGACTTGACGTACTCACCGACGTGGACGGGAGCATCCTTGCCGTACTTTTCAATGATCTTGATGATCGCGGAACCGACGATGGCGCCGTCGGAGATATCCGACATCTTCTTTGCCTGCTCCGGCGTGGAGATACCGAAGCCGATGGCGCAGGGAACCTTGGTGTTCTCACGGACGACGGAAACGATGGAGGCAAGATCGGTCTTGATCTCGCTTCTGGTGCCGGTGACGCCGAGACTGGAGACGATGTAAAGGAAACCCTCCGCCTCTTTTGCGATCATGGCAATGCGGTTTTCCGAGGGAGGGGCGATGAGGGAGACGAGGTCCAGACCATGCTTGCGGCAGGTCGGCGCAAATTCCTCTTTTTCTTCGTAAGGCAGATCGGGCAGGATCAGACCGTCCATGCCGACGTCCTCACATCTTGCGCAGAAGCGCTCCATGCCGTAGGAGAAGACCACGTTTGCGTAGGTCATGAAGACCATGGGGACAGAGACTGTTTTCCGCAGCTCTGCAACGAAATCAAAGATCTTGTCCGTGGTCACACCGCCGGCAAGGGCACGGATGTTGGCTCCCTGAATGACGGGACCTTCTGCGGTGGGATCGGAAAAGGGAATACCGAGTTCGATCAGGTCGGCGCCGTTGGCAGCGGCTGCGCGGACGGCTTCTGCGGTGGTATCAAGATCGGGGTCGCCGCAGGTGATGAATGCGATGAATGCTTTGCCGTTGGCAAAAGCGGATGCAATTTTACTCATGGAGATCCTCCCCTCTGTAGCGGGCGATGGCGGCGCAGTCCTTGTCGCCGCGGCCGGAAATGGTGATGACGATGGTCTGATCGGGACGCATGGTGGGCGCGAGCTTCTGTGCGTACGCGACAGCGTGTGCGGATTCAATGGCGGGGATGATGCCTTCGGTCTTTGCAAGATATTCAAAGGCACAGACGGCTTCTTCATCGGTGACGGGCACGTACTGTGCACGTCCGATGTCGTCCCGATAAGCATGCTCCGG
>JAKSPR010000352.1 GCA_024404655.1 Clostridia bacterium
GCGCTGCAGAGCATATCTTGAAAAGATCGTATACAGTGCATAGCCGATACCGGAGCCCAAACCGAACAGCAGACCTTTTCCGGTCAGTGCCGCGCCGCCCGTAATACCGGATACCAGTCCGCACCCGACAAAGGCAAGAACAACGGCGATGATTTTCGGCACGGTGATCTTTTCCTTGAACAGAAGCAGTGACAGCAGCATGACAATGGTCGGCGCGGTATAAAGCAGCACCGCAGCCACAGACAGGCTCATCATATTGATGGCATTGAAATAACAGAAGGTAAAGAATAACAGGCTTAAAAGTCCGGATCCGAGAAAGCACCACAAGTCCTTTAGCTTCACCCGGAACTGTTTTGCTCCGGTACAGAGGATCAGAATGGCGAAACAGACAGCGGAAATACCGCAGCGCAGGATGATGGCACCGTTGGAACCGATGCCCGCAGCTTCAAGATGTCTTGTGAAGATACCAATGAAGCCCCAGAAAAATCCCGCGCCGAGTACGGAGAGTGAATAGCGGTTCATAATATGATTGCGATCTTCTTTCTATGAAAAAGGGTTATAAATCATGGGCTCAGGAATTTTCAAGAACCTCTGCCAGTGCCGCATTTTCCTCTGCAATATCGGAAATACCGTCTTCGGAAAGCACACCGCGCAGCAGGTTTTCCGGGAGCTTCCCTGCAGCATCGGCATCAAGGTCTTTCATAAAGGTTTCCGACTGTGCATAGTCGAGGAGTTCTCCGATGACAGGCTGGATATTGCGGTAATCCTTTACTGCATTCCGCAGCGCAGAGAGAACTTTTTCCGCATGGATGCGTTTTTCTTCCATCTCACGGATACGGATGATCTGTTCCGTCACAGGTACGGACAGTGTCCGTTCACCCTTGAGGATGGAGCCGAAGTCCTCCCACTGACGCCATCTGCCTCGGATGATGCGGGGAATCAGAGAATACTTTGCAGTATCGGACTGCTGGGAACACTTTAAGATGATGATATTTTCACCCTTATGGAAGGTAACGGTCAGATGACGGTTTTCGCAGGTCCACCATGTTGTGGTCTTATCTTCGGCGATGAGCGTTCCGTTGATCCACAGCTTGAAGGGTGCGGTATGACCGACAGCCAGTTCCAGCGTCCGCTCCTCGGGAGAATCGAGATAACGGACAAGATAATCGGTATGGGGGCCATCAAAAGAATCAAGTTCCGCCGTATCGAACAGGTCCTCGGTGATCACGACTTCTTCCGGAACACATTCGGCGCGCCCGTCGGATGGAATCGCCGTGAACGGCTGTGTCTCATCGACAAAAGCTCTGTCCGGGTCAGCAAAGTTATTGAGATGGAAATCTCTTGTCACATCATAACCGTTTTCGCCGGGTTCCAGTTTGATATGAGCACCATAGGGAACATGCGGGGGAACCGTTTCCGAAAGATCCTTGTTGTTCATAAGGAACGGACCATAGCGGTACCACACGGCGCAGCCCACAAGGCCAAACGTATCGTTGATACGGTGTTCTCCATCGTCAAGGGTGATCGTGAAAATGTTCTTTTCGTGCAGGATCTCTGCGTTTTCCATCAGAGCCGCTGTCATTGTGACGGTCTTTTCCTCTCCTGCGGGAATGGTGATCTCCGAAGCAGAAAGCACAGCCGTTACGTCCTTTGGCGGGAGAATGGAAATCTTCACCGCTGCATCATGAGAAAGCGAGGATGTGAGTTTCAGCGTCACGACCGCTTCCCTGTCCGGACGGAGCACAGGATCACCGGAATAAACAGCCTCCACGGAGTATGCCGCAGGCGTCGGGGATTCCGGCAGAGACGGGGTGACATCTGCATCCATGATGGTTACATCCGCAGAGCAGGCTTTCATCATGGAAAGTCCGGCACGGCAAACATCTTGGGCAAGTGCCTGAATGGAACCCGTACGGCGGCGGGTGTGAACCTCAATGTTCAGACCGGTATCGGACAAACCGTCACGCTCCAGAAGCACTTTTGCGCCCTGCATCGCACCGAGTATGGAAGCCGCACTTGCGCAGATACAGTCGGTATCATATCCGCAGGCAAGACCGATACGCACAGTCTCGCGGAAATCCATACCGCCATACAGCAGGGCAAGAAGAATCAGACCGAGATTCTGATACATATTCGTGCAGTCGGAATGACCGTAATGGCGCAGGATCATCGCGCGGGTATACTTCCATTCTCTGCCCTCATGGTACAGTCTGTGAACCTCGTCAAGGACACGGTACAGTTTGGAATCCTTTTCAAGACGCGCAAGACTTTTTGCAAAGATCGTCTCAAAATCATCGCAGAAAAACGCTTCAGCCTCCATGGAAGCGAGGAAATACTCCGCCTCTATGGAATCGTGCTTGTGGTCAAGACTGCCGTCCATCTGAATGTAGGGCTTAGCCAGCTCCGCATTTCCGGGGAACAGGCAGGCCCAGATTTCAGAGCGGATAGGACAGCCCATGCCGTTCTGATAGTAGCGGTTATTGTAGACGCCGCTGAGCGGGGGATAGATGCCGCGCCCGAAATTTTTCTTGAAAAATCCGTATTCGCCGGGACCGTAAGGGACTTTATCATAAAATTCCTTCGCCATATCACGTGCTGTGATACGTGGTCCGCGGTCCTCTAACAGTTCCAGCCACAGAATCTGCAGATCAAGGTCGTCGTTGGGAAGTGCTACATGAAGCAGTTCCTCATTGAGGGGGGCATCCATCAGTTCTTTTCTGCCCTCTGCCGGGCCGCCTGCGGTACCACCGACACATTTGCCGAGGAAGCAGCCATATACTTTGTCAAAATAGGTCTGATAGTTAATGGTTCTCATGGTATCCTGTCCTTTCTTATAGCTTCAACTTATGATTCGTATGCGTCAAGGGAATTGTTTGTGATGCAGTCTCTGCGGGCTTTGAAATTGGCACGGATTTCGTCAAGCTGTCCTGCACAGATATAATAGGAATAGGTAAGGGGTTTGAAGCAGGTCAGCGTGATGCGGCGGGTCGGGGCAATATAGTTTGTGGAAGCAGCACGGGGGTCCATAGAGCCGTCATAGGAAAAACGTCCCGCTTTCCAGTTGTCCACGTTCGGGACATAAAGTCCGATTCCGTAG
>JAKSPR010000353.1 GCA_024404655.1 Clostridia bacterium
ATGCGTTTTCTGAGCTCTTTCCGATGTACAGGCGGGCGGGATATAAGGTTTCCATGTCCTGTATGATGGCTGTAGAGCAGCTATAAACAAAATGGAGGAAGGCTGTACGGATAGCCTTCCTCGATATTTTAGCGGTAATAGGTGATTTTTTCTTCTTCCAATTCCGGCTTTCCGCTGCGGTCGGGATTTTCCGCGGGATAGCCGAAGCTGATGATGGAATGAGGGATCAGGTGATCAGGCAGAGAAAACAGCGCTTTGTGGTTTGCCATCCGTTCCGGAATCGGCCATGTGCCGATCCAGCAGCTGCCGATGCCAAGTTCCTCTGCTGCAAGGATCATATTCTGACAAGCTGCGCTGCAGTCGATAATCCAGAATTCCGGCATTCTCTGAAAAGCCAGCTCCGCATTTCCGCAGACAAGAACTGCCAGTTTGGCGTGTCGGAGCATTTCCGCGTTCCGTCCTCCGGCATCTGCCATCTGATTCAGCTTCATGGGATCTGTGACGACAACAAAATGCCAGTCGCGGGTGTTGACCGCTGTTGGGCCGGACATTCCGGCTTTGAGTATGGTATGTATATCTTCCTCACTGATCTCTTTATCCGTGTAGCGACGGATGCTTTTCCGGTTCATGATTGCATCAATCGTGTTCATTTCCTGATATAAACCTTTCAGTTATGTTCCGGCAGATGACCGTCGAGATTTCCGTGGATGATGACCGTTCTGTCCTCGGGAATATAGCTGTCCGGGAAGTGGATCATCACATTGGCCGCTTCCAGACGGTTCTGGAGCTTGGGAACGGAGACATCATGAACGGCGCATCCGCTTTCCAGCGCAAGCACGCAGGCCTCACCCGCTGCCTGTCCGGTGAGAATTGCCGGAGGAATGACGCGGAGCAGGTCCCATCCGTAGCCGGCACCGGAAGCCGAGCGGCCTGCGGTCATGATATTATCAAAGCCGCGTCTGGTCAGGGTGCGCAGCGGCACTTCAAACAGATGGTTTCTATGGTCAAAATCGTTGATGGCACAGACAGAATCGTCAAAGTGTTTATAGCAGTCAGAAACATGCAGTGTGTAATCACCGTCAATACGGCAGGTCGTGCGGAACTGGGGCATCAGCGGGAAGTTTGCAATATCCCGTCCCAGACGCGGCTGCTTTTTGAGATTGTCAAGCATCAGTTTCTGATTGCGGATGAGATAATCGGAGACCTCATCCACTGTGGTTCCGGACCATCTCGGAACATCTGCGGGCTGATTGTCGCCGTAAAGATTGATGGTACCGCCGGAAACACCGCCGTAAGCCATACGGATATTGCCGGTCTCCGCAGCCCGTCTGCAGCCTTCCAGCGTAATCGTTTTCGCGCTGTAGGTAAAGAAGTTCTCGCCGTTGACCGTGGGAATGCCGGAGCGGCGGAGCAGATCGGCGTCGCCTGTGGTGTCAATGAGCATTTTGCATGCGTAATACTCAAGACCCGATTTGGAATCCGTGATGATACCCTTGCAGTGTCCGCCCTCCATGACAGGATAGGAGGCGATACAGTCAAAGAGAAGATCAACACCGGCGTTTGTCACTTCCTCTGTCATCTGCAAAGCAAAGATATAGGGAGAGTACTGCTGCATATAACGGACGTCCGTGGGAGCTTTCGGCTCACCGTCTTTCCACGGTTCGGGAATCGTATCGTATCCGTAAAGTGCCGATGCACGGAGCCACTTTTCGGCAAAACCGAAAATGATCTGCTTTCCGTGTCCGTTGCACATCGGAACAAACAGATTGATAAGGCCAAGCGTTGCCAGACCGCCGAGAATATTGGACTTCTCCAGCAGCAGCACACTTCTGCCGCGCTTCGCCGCAGATACTGCCGCAGCAGCTCCGGCGACACCGCCGCCTGCAACGATCACATCATAGGATTTTTTGACTGTGAGTTTCCGGGAAAACTCAACGGTTTCCGTATCTTTCATGAACAGTTTCCTCCGCTAACATGGATATTGGATTTGTTTTCATTATAACACAAAAGTTTTCGGATTGCAAGCACTTTTCCTTGGTTTATGGTCTTGAAATTCCGTGATGGATATGCTATAATGAAGCAAAGAAAGGATGTGTATCCCATGTTTGATTTTACCCCCGTTGCACGCTATATGGAGGATGTCGTATGCGGAAAGCACAATGTTCCCGGCTGCGATATCATCATCATGCGCGAGCATGAAACGCTCTATCGTCATATCTGCGGCTATTCCGACCGCGAAAACAAGATCCCGCTCGACGACAGTTTCCTTTACTACATGTATTCCTGCACCAAGCCCGTCACCGTAACCGCCGGTATGCGCCTTGTGGAAGAAGGAAAGCTGGAGCTGGATGCGCCCGTCAGTCAGTATCTTCCGGCCTTTGCCGATGTCTTTCTGGAGGTTGACGGCAAGCACGTTCCGCCGAAGCATCTGCCCACCATCCGCCATCTGTTCACCATGAGCGCAGGATTTGATTACGCCGGCGGCGGAGAAGCACAGAAAAAGGTGATTGCGGAAAGCGGCGGAAAAGCTTCAACACAGGAGATCGTCAATACCTATGCGACAAGACCCCTGCATTTTGAACCCGGTGCGCAGTTCATGTATTCCAACTGCCATGATATTCTGGCAGCCGTCATTGAAGTCGTCTCCGGTATGAAGTTCTCTGATTATCTGAAAAAGATCATGTTCACTCCCCTCGGCATGACGGATTCCACGTTTGATGAGACGCCGGATGTCCACGCCCGCATTGCTGCACAGTATACCTGTCCGGGAAACGGCATAGTCGAGCGGATGGCGACGGAGAACAGCTTCCGCTGTACCGAGAATTACGAAAGCGGCGGAGCGGGTCTCATCACCTCCACGGAGGATTATGCGAAATTCGCCGATACTATGGCATGTGAAGGTACTGCAAAAGACGGTTATCGTCTTCTGAAGCCGGAGACTGTTGCACTTCTGCACAGTGAACAGCTTCATACCTTTGTCATGAACAACAATTTCAGCTGCGCCGCAGGTCCCGGTTACGGCTATGGTCTTGGTGTCCGCACCAGAATCAATCAGGACGAGGGACAGAGAAGTCCCATCGGTGAGTT
>JAKSPR010000354.1 GCA_024404655.1 Clostridia bacterium
GGCGCGGATTTTGTCAATCTCGCGCTGCATGCCGTACCCGAAGGCGTTCATGACGTTGTGCGCACCGGGGCCGATGGGCTTCGTTGCAGGGAAGTCGTAATCATCCCGCAGATTTTCCGGCCAGTCGATCAGGTTCCACGAGTCGACCAGCTCCAGCAGCCCGTCTCCGCGGTCGAATTTCCGGAAATGCTCCGCTGCCGCCTCACATACGGGGAGCAGATCGGAGAGCAGCTTTCTGTCCCCGCTCTGACGGTAACAGAACAGGACCTGCATGGGGAACTGCATGGTGGCGTCGGCGATCTCCTGCATCAGCGCACCCGGCGCACAGGTCATAAGACCCGGCGTGATGAATGCGGAGCGTGCATAGTCGTAAAGCGCTTTTTTCATAAGAGCAGCGTCACCCGTTAAAAGCGTATAGGCACAGGCGGAGACGGAACAGTCGTTGAGATACTGTCCTTTCTCGCGGGTAGGACAATCCATGAAGCCCTCCTGCGCACCGTATTTCAGCGTATCCGCACACAGCCGCCAGATCTTCTGAAGCTCCGGGTCATCGGAGGGGCAGGAAACGGCCTCTTTGTAGGGATAATGCCGCACCTGGAAGACGACGTCTTCGTCTTTCATTTCGCAGCCCTTTGGCAGATGAAGCTCAAAATAACGGAACGCCTTGTAGTCATAGGGAACCAGAACATCATCCCCGCCGGACAGCGTCCACGTTTCTTCATAGACGCAGTTGCAGCGCATCTGATAGCGGACAGCGTCAAGATCGGCACCGTTTTCGTCGGTCAGACATTCCTCACCGCAGCGGATGACAACGACGGAGCCGGGAAGTCCTTTTGCCCTCAGACAGACTGCACCCACCGCTTCAAATCCGAGATCGCAGAAAAGAACGGTCTTGCCGTCCTCACACCGTCTTGTGATGCGGGCAGGGGGAACGTCGTAAATCTCCAGCTGCTTTGTGGGCTGCAGAGCAAAGGTATAGTCGGTGTGCAGACGCTCTTTTGCATATTCCCATGCGCTGTCGTCAAAGGACGGCTTTTCAAATCCGACCTCCGCCGCGCGGCTGTCAAAGTCCTCGGCATACTGGGTCTCATAGCCAAAGGTGTGGGAAGCGGAATAGCCCGTATGCTCCGCGCATTTCCAGCTTTCATCGGAGACAAGTGCGGTTTTTCCGTCAACATCCAGCTGACAGAGCATCATGTGGCGCATATCGGCGGACACCCAGACGCGGTTGATCAGTCCCTGATAATAGGTATGGACGGCGATCAGGTTTTCGCCCTCGTGCAGATATTCCGTCACGTCGACGGTATTATAGTAGTAGTGCTGCGGATAGCCTGCTGCCGGGCCCTGCGTCACGAAAACGCCGTTTATGTAGAGTTTGTAATAGTCATCGGCGGTAATGGAGATGAGCGCTTTCCCCGGTGCTTTTGCAAGAACAAAGCTCCGGCGGAACAGCACATGCCGGTTGCAGAGGGACTTGTCATGGACGTAGCCCTCGGGCATCGGCTCGATTTCTCTGTGGAAGACATTCTGCGGTACGCACGCAGAGAACCGTGCGTTTGTGATGATCTTTGCAGTTTCAAACATGGTATTCACCACTCACACAGAAACTCAGTATGCGCGGTGCTGCGGGTCAAAGCCGCAGGCATCGAGGAAGGTGCGGGCCATCAGGGTAGCGCCGATCTGATTGGGATGGACGCGGTCCCAAGCGATATAGGAGGAATGACGGATCTTGCAGTAATCCTCGTACATCTTCTGGAAGTCGATGAGCGTGCAGCCGTGCTTTTCAGCCAGTTTATAGCAGATGGCGACATAGTCATTCATGCGGCGGCGCATCATATCCTCGCTGTTCGGTTCAATGTAGTAGGGGGTAACGAGGAATACGCCCTTGACCTTGTCCTTGACGGAGACGATCATCTTTTCCACGTTGGCTTCGTATTCCTCGGGCGTGACAGCGTAGTCGGGCATAGCCGGGGTGTCAAACTGTCTCCAGATGTCGTTGATGCCGATGCAGATGGAGACCCACTGGGGATTCAGATTCAGCACATCCCGCTCCCAGCGGTTCAAAAGATCGCGGCTGGTGTTGCCGGAAATACCGGCATTGGTGACGCGGATGAAAATTTCGGGATAGTATGCGGAAAGCATGTTTTCGATGATGCGGACGTAGCTGCGTCCCACGTTGTCAAACAGACCCTCGCCCACAGGCTGAGAACTGCCCATATCCGTGACACTGTCACCCGCAAAAATAATACGATCGCCGTTTTCAAAAATCATGATCTGGTACCTTCCTTATCATTATATGTTTTCAGAGATCCCTGTCCGTTATCTCTGTACTCTTCCGGTCATCTTTCCGGTGGCAAGCGCTTCGACCTCGGCAAGGGTGAACCGCGCGTAGTCGCCTTCAATGGTGTGCTTGAGGGCTGCTGCCGCTTCTGCATAGTCCACGGTCTTTTGAAGATCAAAGCCGTTTGCCATGCAGTAGATCATCGCACCGGCAAAGGCGTCGCCGCCGCCGACACGGTCTACAATGCGGATATCATAGTTGGGGGAGACGGCAAACGTGTCGGAAGCCACATCATAGATGAGCGCGCCGGTGATGTTGTCGCTGGCGGAAATGCTCTTTCTGGTGGTGTAGGCGACGATCTTTGTGCCGAACTTTTCATGCATCTGACGGGAGACGGAACGGTATGCGTCAAAGTCGATGGCGTCACCGTTGGAGACTGCGTGCTCCGGATGGATGCCGAAGACGTCGTCCACCTGCTCAATGTTGGTGATGACGATGTCGGTGTAGGGAACCAGCTTTTCCATGACAACGCGCGCCTGGTCCTTGGTCCACAGGGTGGAACGGTAATTGAGGTCGCAGGAGACGGTCAGACCCAGCTCCTTTGCCTTTTTGCATGCGTCGAGGGAAATTTCCGCACAGGATTCGGACAGCGCCGGGGTAATACCGGTCCAGTGGAACCAGACGGCACCGTCAAAGATGGTATCCCAGTCGAAATCCTCACGGGATGCTTCGGAAATGGCGGAGCGCTTGCGGCCATAGACGACCCTGGTGGGACGCATGGACGCGCCCTCCTCGCAG
>JAKSPR010000355.1 GCA_024404655.1 Clostridia bacterium
CCTGACCGGGGAAAACGGTACTCTCGGGTACAGCACGAGCTTTACAATGACTCCGTTCGCCTATATCAAAGACGGGAAAATGGTAGGCTATGAGTTCGACATTGTCGTCCGTTTCTGCAGAGAGTACGGTTATGCTCTGAATATTTCGGATACTACCTTTGCGGGTGTGGTCGCCTCTGTCACGAGCGGAAAAAGCGATTTCGGAGCAGCCGGCATTTCCATCACCGAGGAACGGAAGGAAAGCATGTATTTCTCCGATCCGGATTATATCGGCGGTATGGTTCTTGTCGTGAAGGGCGGAGACTCATCGGCATCGGAACAGCCGTCAGCGCAGACCGCGTACAGCAGTCCAGAGGACCTGGCGGGAAAGAAGATCGGTGTGCAGACAGGTACAAGATTCGATGAAGTTGCAGCCAATCATATAAAAGATTGTCAGCTCGAGTACTTCAATACGATCGCCGATAATGCGATGGCTTTGGAAGCCGGAAAAGTTGACGCGTATCTGGTAGATGAGCCGATAGCGCGGACTGTTATCTGTGAGTATCCGACGCAGCGTTGCCTTGCGGTGTTGGAGGATGAACAGTACGGCTTTGTTTTCCCGAAAACGGAACAGGGCGTCGAGCTGCGTGACCGGTTCAACGAGTTCCTTGCGAAAATCAAAACAGACGGCACATTGGAAAAGGTCGATGAGATCTGGTTTGGAGACGATGAGGCACAAAAGGTTGTTGAGCTGGATTCTCTGACAGGAGAAA
The DNA here is from genome assembly GCA_024404655.1 of Clostridia bacterium. Classification (GTDB taxonomy): domain Bacteria; phylum Bacillota; class Clostridia; order Oscillospirales; family CAG-272; genus RGIG3925. The sequence goes on from JAKSPR010000355.1 coordinate 753, forward strand.
ACGGTACGCTCCGATTTGTGACAGAGTCCGGTACCCCTCCATTCGTTTATATGAAAGACGGCAGAATTGTTGGTTATGAGGTCGATCTCGCCGTTCGTTTCTGCAGAGAATACGGCTACAGGCTGGAGATAGCGGATACTGTTTTCTCCGGAGTGCTTGCGTCCGTTTCCAGCGGAAAATGCGATTTCAGTGCGACCTGTATCGCCATCACCGAGGAGCGGAAAGAGAGCATGTGTTTCTCCGATCCGGATTATATTGGTGGTATTGTTCTTGTTGTCAAAGATAGCGTCCCGGTGAAAGACGAAGCATCCGGCGGGATAAACGCCGCAGAGGAAGACAGTGCTTCCGGGATCGCAGAGAGCTTTGAAAAGACGTTCCTCCGCGAGAGCCGCTGGAAGCTTTTTGTAAACGGTATCGGCATCACGCTGCTCATCACACTGCTGTCCACCGTTTTCGGCACGGCACTGGGTTTCGGCATTTATATGCTTTACCGGAAAAATTACAAGCCGTTCAATGTGGCAGTCAACCTGCTTATAGATATTCTGGAAAAGACCCCCGTGGTCGTCATTCTGATGATCCTGTACTACATTGCCTTCGGCAAATCGAACCTGAAAGGGGTGTGGGTATCCGTTATCGGGTTCTCAATCATGTTCGCCTGCACCTTTGTCGGCACACTCAAAATCGGCGTTATGGCGGTGGATCGGGGGCAGACCGAAGCATCCCTTGCGTTGGGTTTCACCGACAGACGCAGTTTTCTTCGCGTGATCTTTCCGCAGGCGGCAAAGCACTTCCTGCCCAACTACAAGGGGCAGATCGTCTCCCTGCTGAAAGACACGGCCGTGGTTGGCTACATCGCGGTACAGGATCTTACCAAGGTGGGCGATATTGTCCGCAGCCGTACCTATGAAGCGTTCTTCCCGCTGGTGGCAACGGCTGTCATCTATTTCCTGTTGGCATGGCTGCTCACGCGGCTCGTGCAGTGCATCGAATTCCGCACTGACCCCACCAGAAGGAGCCGTGAAAAGATTTTGAAGGGAGTGGAAACGAAATGATCCAGATCGAACATCTTCGTAAGGAATATCCCAACGCCGTGCCGCTGAAAGACGTAAACGTTACCATCAACGACGGGGACGTCATCTCCGTTATCGGCCCATCCGGCACCGGAAAATCCACCCTCATCCGCTGCATCAATCTGCTGGACCGTCCGACCTCCGGCCGCATCCTCGTCAACGGCAGGGACATTACCGAAAAAGGCTGCAATATCAGCGAGGTCCGCAAAAAGATGGGCATGGTGTTTCAAAGCTTCAATCTTTTCGGTCATCTGACGGTTCTGGAAAACGTCATGTTCGCACCCATGGAGCTTCTGGGTATGGATAAGCAGACGGCGTACGACCGTGCCATGGAGCTTCTGCACATGGTCGGCATGGAGGGACGGGCGTTCAACTACCCCGATATGCTCTCCGGTGGGCAGAAACAGCGTGCCGCTATCGCACGGACGCTGTCCATGGACCCCGATGTGATCCTTTTTGATGAGCCGACCAGCGCACTTGACCCGACGATGGTCGGAGAGGTGCAGTCGGTCATCCGGGAGCTTTCCCGTTCCGGAAAGACGATGATGATCGTCACGCACGAGATGAAGTTTGCCCGGGAGATCTGCAACCGTGTGTTTTACATGGATGAGGGCGGCATCTACGAGGACGGCACTCCGGAGCAGATTTTTGAAAATCCGCAGCGGGAACGCACGCGTCAGTTTATCCGCCATCTCAAGGTCTTTGAGACCGTGATCGATAAGCCGGACTACGATTTTCTTGAAATGATGAGCTCTCTTGACCGCTATGGCTATAAAAATGATATACCGGCAAAAACCGTGTACCGGCTGAAATCTCTGTTTGAGGAACTGTGTCAGGAGCTGTTGCTTCCGGAGCTGGACACGAAGCGCCTCATCTTTACTGCAGAGCATGACGAAGAAAAATCCGAAGCGGTCGTGAACGTGCAGTATCCGGGAAAGGAATATGACCCGATGACGTCCGACAACACAATCGCTGCCGCCATCGTCCGGAATCTTGCCGCAGAGATCACGCATACCTTCCAAAGCGATGCCGAATTACAGAACCGCATTACTGTGCGGCTGAAATAAGTTTTGTGGTATCTGTTCAGTCACATCAGTTGTAAGTGAAAGCCGGCAGCAGACATGAGGATACGAGATCTGAAGATGTGAACGAAAACATTGCTGCAGAATACTGATTACAGATCCAGCAGGATACGCAGTGTCCGGGGGGATAGATAATGACAACAGAAAACAAAAGAAAATATGATCTTATT
>JAKSPR010000356.1 GCA_024404655.1 Clostridia bacterium
CAGACCCAATAGTATGCCTGCAATGCTGATCCAGTTATTCTGCATCATGTAAATTTTGCGGATCTTGCTGTTCGTGAAGCCCAGCACCTTGATAGTGGCAAACTGATATTGCTTCTCCGTGAAGCTCATGATGCCGAGATTGTAAATGATGACGAAGGCAAGAATGACAGAGATGACCACAAGCAGCAGAATCACGCTGTCCATGACGTCCATCATGGAGAGAAAGCCGTCCCGAATCTGCTCCACGCTCTGAATACTGTCAGCCCCCCCTATGCTGCTGACATCTGAGAGGTCCTCGGTGGTGTAAATGCAGTCGGGGATGTACTCAAGACCCATTTTTTCAGCCGCCGCTCTCGTCAGAGCAAAGGTCTGCCCCTGCGGTTCACGGAAGGTACCGATGATCTCGGACTTATAACTTCCGTCTATACCGTAAATCGTCCATTCTGCGGTGTCGCCAACATGCATGCCGAGAATGTCAAGGAGCTTTTCGGAAAGGTACAGCCCGTCACCGCTGATTTCCTTCACGTTGGCTTTATGATCAGTAAACTTCAGGCGTGCGGGTGCGTCGGTCACAACAAGCTGGCGGGTGCAGGCCTTTCCGTCGGCGTCGCGTACCTCGATGGGCAGGGTCATGGAGGTCTCATTTCCGTAGAGATTCATAACCTCCTGCTTCTGCGCATCGCTTGCATCGTTGCTTAGCACGATCTTGTAATCGAAGTCATAAATGCGATCAAACTGCCATTCGGTAAAGAAATTCAGGGTTGTCTTCATACCGAAGGCACAGACCAACAGCATGGTCGTCCCCATGATTCCGGCAATGCCGGTCAGCGTGCGGCTCTTGTTTCTGCCTATGTCCCGCAGGTTCCAGCGCACACCGACACTTGCTCCGGACAGAAGCGAGGATTGCTTCAGCGTTCCCGCCTTCGCCTTCGGCATCTCCGGACGAAGAGCATCACTTGCGGGTTCTCTGAGTGTTCTGCGGCAGGACAAGAACGTGACGAGAGAAATGATCACGACTACGGAGGCGGAGGCGGCATACACCTTTCCCGGTACCACCGCCCTCATATTCGGTACCTCAAAATAGCTTTGTTCCATTTTGATGAACATCCCGCCGATCAGCAGTCTGCCGAGCACGACGCCCAATACGGCGGCGATGATGCTGAGACAGAAGCCGAAGCTGACGTAGTGTATCGTAATTCTGCGGCGGGAGAAGCCGAGTGCTTTCAGCGTACCAATCTGGGTGCGCTGCTTTTTTGTGAAGCGGTGCATGGTGGAAACTACGCACAGAATGGCGATGAAGAGGAAAAGTCCTGCAAAGACAGCGGAGTAGGTGGCTCCCTCGTCTACCTCACTTTGATACGATACGACGGATGCGCTCGCGTCTCTGTCCGTAACGGCAACAGCAGCGCCAATCTCATCGGTGATCCTGCGTCTGACGGCTTCAACGTCTGCATCGTCCTCGACATCCACGAAAACGTTCGTGAATATGCAGTGCTCTTCAGCCTTAAAATCGGGCAGCATGGTTTTGAACAGGTCGTCCGTAACATCGGATACGCTGATCCCCATTTTTTCCGCAAGTGCTGCCCTCGCCGCATCCTCAAAGTACACCTGCGGGAACATCTTCATGGAAAGATAGCAGATGCCGTACGTATCGTGCGTCGGGAAAAGAGCGGACGCATCCTCGACGAAGAAAACGTGATCGGGGGTCATGACCAATCCCCGAATGATCCCGGAGATCTCATAATCGTCATATTTCAGCGTCAGCGTATCGCCGACGTGCAGTTCTCGTTTTTCCGCAAGATAACTGTCGATCCAGAAGCCGTCCGTTTCATAATCAAAAGGGACACCTTCTGCGACGTACATACGGGAGATACGGTTGGATTCCAGAAAGTTTGTCTCGAAAGAAAGGTTTTCATGGCCTTCTGCCGTGGTGGTGATCGTCAGGCTGCGCTCTGCATCCTTGACTCCGTCGATCGCAAGGATATTCTTCAAGTCATCTTCCGTGAAGTTCTCTCCCATGATCCACAGATCCTGCAGATTGTTTTCGTCGTAGAAGCGGTCGGCGGCAGCCTGCATACCCGTCCCGTAGGACAGAATTCCCGCATAAGCCAGCACACCGATAAAAACCATGATAAAAATTGTCAGAAAGGAGCTGAAATTCTTTTTGAGATCACGGAACGCCTTTTTCGCAAGCATCACCACTCAACCTCCTCGATGGATTTCGGCGCAGGATTGTCCGTTACCGACGTGATCTTACCGTTCTTTACCCGGATCACTGTGTCTGCAATGTCCGCAAACAGCGAGTTGTGCGTCACAACGATGACCGTGGTCCCGCACTTGCGGCACTGATCCATCAGAAGCTGCAGCACCTCCACACCGGTCACCGAGTCCAATGCCCCCGTAGGTTCGTCACAGAGCAGGATCTTGGGGTTCTTTGCCACGGCGCGGGCGATTGATACGCGCTGCTGCTCGCCGCCGGAGAGCTGACTTGGAAATTTGTTTTCGTGTTCGGAAAGTCCCACTCTGGCGATCGCCTCATGAGCATCCAGCGTATTCTTTGCAATGTCCTTGACCAGCTCCACGTTTTCCAGCACCGTCAGCGTCGGCAGAATATTGTAGAACTGGAAGATGAAGCCCACAGTCTCGGCGCGGTACCGGCTGAGCTCATTTTCCTTATAGTCGGAAATGTCCTTTCCGTCCACTAGAATTTTGCCGCTTGTGGGAATGTCCATGCCGCCGATGAGGTTTAGGAGCGTGGACTTGCCAGCGCCTGACGGACCTAGTACTACCACGAACCGGCCTTCTCCGATTTCCAGATTGACACCGTCAAGTGCCCGAAATTCACGTTCGCCTGTGGAGTATGTTTTCGTTACGTTTTTGAGAGTGACCAGTGAATTCATAGATATATCCTCCTTATTCTTCGAGTTAGCCTTAGCTAACTGTATTGTCAGCAAATAGCCGGGAATCCCCCGGCTGTCTGCGTGATCAACTCATTCTTCCGTTTTCCACGGATATGACCTTGTCGGCTATGCACATGGTAGAACGCCGATGGCTGACAAGCAG
>JAKSPR010000357.1 GCA_024404655.1 Clostridia bacterium
CCTCAAAGTTGCTGCGGTACTGATCGTTTGCATGGCGCTTGTGCCAGGGACCGCCATTTGTCGCGTTTAAGAGCTTGAAGGGGTTGCCGGGGGCGGTGAGGTCAAATTTTAAGGTCTCCATGGTCGGTTTCCTTTCTTGTTTGGGGATGGATTGTTGATGATTTATTGCTTCATGACCGTCTGTTTCCCGATCACAAATTTTGTGAAGAGAATTGCTGCGATGATGAATAACAGCGACAGGGCGGAGAGCACCTGCTGTCCGTAGACCTGCATGCCGAAAATCTGATTGCCGTGATTCTGCACGGCGGCGAGGATGCGGCTGCCGATCAGGGATGCGGCAAAGCCGAAGATACTGCCGATGCTGTTCTTGATGGCCGTTGCCTGGACGAAATACTCCTTCGGTACATAGCTGTATACGATATTGAAGAAGTTCTGGTTGGTTCCCGCCGTGCTGACGTGGAATAGAATCGTATATGCGACGATCAGAAACCACGTCTTCGGTGCGGTGAACATATTACAGGCGAAAGCGAGAGCCGCAATGCACATGGCAAGCTCGATGCCTTTGGCAAAGGAGGTTCTGTCAGAGTATCGTCCGAGGGGCTTGGACACGAAGAACCGGCAGAGATTGCCGACGATGTTGATGATCTGCACGGTGCCGACGGTGAGCATGAGGTCCTTGATCTTATAGGTGCCGAGGAATCCGACGGTCAGATACCGGGCGAAATTCCAGAGGATCGTCAGAAAGATGACATTCACGAAGTTCCTGTTGCCGAGGACATTTTTCACGACGGCGGAGAACGGAACGGCGGCAGTCTCTTCCTCTTTTCTGCCTTTGGCGATCATGAGAAGGCTTATAAAATTGCAGACGGAGAGGATCAGTCCCGCTGCCGCGATGAACAGAAATCCGCCGTGGAGATTGCCGATGGCTTCATAGCGGTCAATGACAGCGCCGACAACGGCAGTGAACACCATGCCGGTGATAAGGGAGATCATCTCTTTGCCCGCCGAATAGTCCCCGCGCTTTTTGGGGTCAACGAAGGAATTCGCCCATTTATACAGCATGGACGTGACGAGATAGTTCCCGAAATAACCCAGCAGGATCCCCCCGATGACCAGAGCCGTACGGACGGGGAGGGAGACCGGGATAAAGGGGATCAGGTACAGTCCCGTGAACAGAAGCTGGCTCATGGAGCTGAACACGATGACAACGCGCTTGACATTATGTACCTTCTGGACAAGGAAGATCGCGGCCAGCTGGAATAAGAATGCAGCGACGACAAACGAGGAAATGATGCCGATCAGCGTATCGGAAAGACCGATATCAGTCAGCAGCTTGGCGAGATACGCGTCGGAAACGAGCATGGAGACGAAATATTCAAAGGTGCACTGTGCCCGGTATGCACCGCGGGAGCGGCGGTAATCGGGGGCGGCGTAAATATCATCAGTTTTCTTGGGGGTATCCATCATGACAGGCAAAAAGGTCCTTTCTTCGGAGAATGACGGAAATCAGAAGCGGATCTCCGTACAGCTGTTGGCGGGTAGATACAGTTTTCCGCCCCGGATGTGTTCACCGGTACTGGTATACGTATATGTTTCGTCGATGCGCAGAATCTCTCTGGATGCCGGGTCAGCGCCGGTGACGGAGATTTCGGCCTCACACGCAGAGCCGATGTTGGCAATGAGCAGAATTTTCTCGTTTCCGTCGGCTGCGGCGAGGGTGAAGACGTTTTTGTCGTCGGACGAGGATTCCGCCTCTCCGCCGATGCGATAGGCGTGACCGAAGGCGGCGATGGAATAGTACGCAAGGTAAGGTTCCCATGTGGAGGGGTTGAAAAGACCGCCGTAAGGGCTCGGACCGAGGCGTGCGTCGTAGAAGTTCAGTTCCGCCACCCGTTCACGCTGCATGGCCAGCATGAAGGCAAGCACGCGGGCAGCAGCCTTGGGGGTCGCGCGTCCCTTGACGTCAGGGGTGGTGTTCCACTCGTCAAGGATATCCGGCACGTCGTCAAGGCCGTAGTTTGCAAGGACGCGGCGGACATACCGGGCGCAGTCAACAGCGGTATGGACATCGGCGTAGGTGTGCCATGAGAAGAAGTCGATGGGTGCGTGATGCTCTTTGCTTGTGATGTGTTTTAAGAATCCGTGCATGAAGGTGATGAAATGGCGGGTGCGCAGGGTCCACTCGTCCGTTGCTTCCGTGGGGATCAGATCGCCGTTTGCATCCGGGTCGGCGGAGAGGGCATAGAAGCCGCAGGAAGCATAGCCGCCCACCTTGATGGTGTCGCCGAAGCACCGCTTCAGATGATTTGCCGTGAGCTCATAAAGCTCGTAATACTGCTCAGGCGTTCCCTGCCACATGGGGGATTTGCCCAGCTCCCGGCAGTCGTCGGGCTCGTTCCAGATTTCCCAGTAGGTAATGCCCATGTGATAACCGTCAGCCCAGCCCTCGTTATAGTGGCGGACGACGTGCTCGCAGATGCGCGCCCATTTTGCCGGATCCTTCGGCGGGAAAACGCGGTAGCTTTTCAGCGCCCATGCGTTTTCAATGGTGACGCCGAGACGGAAGAACGGCTCGACCCCGGCATCGCACAGATGCTTCAGAAGATGATCCGTAAAAGTAAAATCGTAAGAGGCAGGATCGTTTTCATCCGCATCAAAATCACGGAACAGGTTGGGAATGTCCGCATAGAGGCTCCCGCCGAACCATCCGCGCACATCGTGCAGACGGGAATAGGGGACGGATGCTGCTGTCAGATAGTCAAAAAGTTCATAGTTTGTACCGATAAAGGGCGGCTGACCGACGCCGTGCATCGGCTTGACTTTGCCTGTGATCTTGTCAAAATTTGCGCTGATCTTCATTGTTTTCTGTACCGATCCTTTCCGTATGAAATCCGGGCACTGCATGCCGGGGTTTGTTATCTCTATTATACCGCATCGGCGCGGGATGTCAAGATAAAAGCAAACGAAAGTTTTTCGTGATGCTGTATAATTTTTAGTCTCATCAAAAAAATTGGTGTGCAAAGGGGAGGAGGAAGGAACCATCTCAAACGCCGAAGT
>JAKSPR010000358.1 GCA_024404655.1 Clostridia bacterium
TTGCAAATCTTACGAGGAGATGTTTCATATACAGGTTCAATCCTTTCGTTACTCGGTGTGGTTTATGCTCTCGTGTCTCCCCGCAGAAGGACTTCCTTGATGCGGCTGACATATCTTCTTGACACATAGGTCTGATCACCGTTGTTCATATACATTTTGATCGTTCCGGCGTAGCTCATATCCAGTTTTTCGATAAGCGCGATGTTCACAAGCTCGCTGCCGGAGATGCGGACAAAGCCCTGATCGTGCAGGTCGGTTTCCAGAACGTAAAGCCGCTCCCGTACCTCAAAGGTGTCGTCCCATGTCCGGACATAGACCCGTTTGTTTTCTGAATAGATGCGCACGATGCTGTACGGCAAAAGGGAACGGCTCTCCTGGTTTTTCCGGACGGAGATCTTTTCAAGAAGTATATTTTCCAGTGTCTTTTGCAGACCCGATGCTCTGATGGGATCATCGCTGCAGATATGGATCTCGGTTTCTTTGTATTTTTCCGCGATATCCAGAAATAATTTCATGACGGTCTCTCTCCTCTGAATCGTTACGGTTTTATTATACACGCATGGGAAGCTCTGCGCAAGGGGTTTGCGACAGACTGCAGTTTTGACGGGATAAGCGGTCATGGAACGCAGAAGGAAACAAAAAGGCTTCCGGTTTTTGCTTCCGGAAGCCAGATAGTATATGCTCACAGCACCATGACAAGGGTTCCTGCGGTGATCAGGACCGCGCCGATGGCGGCTTTCTTGGTAAACTGCTCATGCAGGATCACAAACGCAAGGATCAGGGTGATAACGACCGACAATTTGTCGATGGGAACAACCTTGGACGCCTCGCCCATCTGCAGGGCTTTGTAGTAGCACAGCCACGAAGCACCCGTTGCAAGGCCGGAGAGAATCAGAAACAGCCAGCTCTTGTTGGAGATCCCCGAAATTCCCGTATGTGTTCCAGTCAGGAATACCATGCCCCACGACATGAGGAGCACCACAGCCGTGCGGATCGCCGTTGCCAGCGTGGAATTGACGCCGTCAATACCGATCTTCGCAAGAATAGACGTTGCTGCCGCAAAAACAGAAGATAGAATTGCATAGAGCCACCACATGATAAACACCTCTTTGAAAAAATGATCTGATAAAGATACAAGTGAAATGCTGCTGCGCAGCGTGAAATAATGATTCGTACCTCATCATTGTGAAATGTCTCGGCTGTGCCCCGACGTGAAATGAAATTTGCCCACGTTCGCGCAAGCGAACATATCACATTTGCAAAGCAAATATTTCACAGCGAAGCTATTTCACTTGCCCGCAGGGCAAATTTCGTTGTAAAAACCCACTTTTGCCTTATAGACAAAAGTGGGTTTTTACATGGCCTGCCCGGCAGGATTCGAACCTGTGACCTTGAGAGTCGGAGTCTCACGCGCTATCCAGCTGTGCCACGGGCAGAGATCATGTCCGAGGGGAAATGCTTCTCATCGGACATGGGATATTATACCACAAATCATGCCGTTTGTAAAGCAGTTTATAAAAACTTCTTGATAAATTCATATTTCCGTGATATACTTATTTCGACGGATGATTCTACCGTCAGAAACCAAGGAAGGCGGATATTTCCATGGATATCGGAGCAAAACTGAAAGCGGGGCTTCTCAGAAAGCTGAAAGAGCATGCGGAGAAGTCGTTCGGCCAGAAACTGTGGACCGGCGTGAAGATCGTGGTCCTGTCGATTTCGCTGGCAATTTATATGTTTTTCTTCTTCCGGCTCTGTACCATGGGTGATCCGGATTCCATGTCCCATGTGCTCTGGAATGATGTGAATAAGGCAGCTTACCGCGCTGATCCTGCGGCGTTTGAGATTCTGGAACAGGAGCCCGTTTCCTACATTACCGACGACGGCAGATTCTGGATCTCCAATGTCATTTATCTGCCCGCGGCGAAGCAGCTTCAGTATACCATCAAGTATAATAACTCCACAGTGAAATATCTGAAAGCGGATCTTGAGGCTGCTGCTACCAAGGAGGGGCTGAGCGGAGAGATCACGATTCCGGATGAGCCGTTTGACTATTCTCTTCTGGATGAAAACGGCAATCGGTATTCCCCCTCGGAAGTGCTCGCCGACAGAAAGCAGAATTACAACTACCGGCGGCTGGTATTTGACGGCATCGAAATGACAGAAGAGAGCATCTTCTATGCGGATATGTACTATGCGGGTGCTGTGAACTATACCGGCGCGCCCTACGGCTCGCTTCTGGTCTGGCATCACCGGATGCACGCCGATCAGCGGGAGCTTGCGGATGAGCTGATTGACGAACTGAAAAAGTAAAGAGAAGCAGGCTGTCCGGTGACGGGACGGCCTGCTTTTGTTTGGGAGCCCGGATGGAGCCGGATGATCTGCTCCGCTTGACAGGCGGGGGGATTTATGGTATCATAAAGGCAGAACGGAAAGGAGGGGTGCCGATGGCAGTGACACTGTCCGAGAAGAAAGCGCAGCGCAGAAAGCGGATGCTTGCATGGTTGGGATATGCCGTGCTGGCAGTGCTCCTGTGCCTCACAGAGAACACGTGGTACGCATTTGACGGTATGGCCTGTATCAATCTCCTTCCGGTGCTTGTGTGCGCTGTGGGGCTTTTTGAGGGCATTTGCGGCGGTGCTTATTTCGGGATCTTCTGCGGAGTGCTTTCGGATGCCGCAGGTGGTTCACAGCTCTGGGTCATGCCGGTGCTGCTGGCGCTGCTTGGACTTGCGGCGGGAGCCGTATCCGGGCATGTCTATAAAAAGTCCTTCTGGTTCTTTCTGCTCTATGATCTTGCGGCCTGCATATTCTCCGCACTGGTGCGGATGGCGGGCGGTCTGCTTGCCGGGGGCGGGATGACGGCGATCTTGCAGCCTGCGCTGCTTTGGAACGGGCTGCGGGCATGTGTGATCGGGATGCTTCTTTACGTTCCGGTACTGCTTCTGTCGGTGATCGGGCGGGAAGTCGTCCATAAAGTGGCGAGAAACCGCGCACGGATCGTCGGAAGAAAAAAATAATACTGCATTTCTGCTGCTTTTTGGCAGTCCCTGGG
>JAKSPR010000359.1 GCA_024404655.1 Clostridia bacterium
GATGCCAGAAACCAACGAAAAGCTGAAAATCGCAGACAATATCTTTGCTGCAGCCTGTGCGATCAGTCCCCGTTTCTACGGTTCCGTCTATGTGCTCATGTTTAACCGTGACATGGCAAGAGAACTCGATCTGCCGGATTTCTATTCCATGGTGCTTGACGGCACCTGGACCCACGACAGATTTTTCTCTGTCGCCCGGGAAGCTGTCTCCGATCTGAACGGTGACGGAAAAATGGACGAGCAGGACCGTTACGGCTTCATTTATGACTATTCCGTCGCAGACGCCATGGTCATCGGTGCAGGCATGCGCTATGTGGAAAACAATAACGGACGGCTCCGTCTGACGCTGGAAGATGCGCCTGTCGTTGATTACGTCCAGAAGCTTGCAGATTTCTTCCAGGAGCCCTGCTGCGGCTATGACGACAACGGTGTCCGTTACTTCATGGGTGAGGATTTCGTCCATAACGGAACGGTTCTTTTCTATGGTCCCTGTACCTTCAACCTTGCGTCTTACCGTGATCTGACCTACGACTACGGCATTCTTCCGATGCCGAAACTGGACGAGGGTCAGGATGCGTATTACTGCTACAGCCAGCCCTGGGCAACTGCCTGCCCGATCATTCCGATCACCCTGACCGGAGCAGATCTTGACCGTGTCGGTACTCTGACCGACGCCATGGCTGCGTATGGTTACGACTATGTCCGTCCGGCCGTCTTTGATAATGTCATTCAGTTAAAGAGTGCCCGCGATGAGCAGTCTGCGCAGATCATCGACATGATGTTTGAGAATGTCACCTTTGAGTATGTTTCCTTCTTCCGCTTCGGCAAGATGTTCGACGCGATCCACAACTTCTACAGCACGAATCTCGGCAAAAAAGATATCGTTTCCACCTATGCCGCAGTCAAAGCATCCGCTGAAAGCGAAGTGGAGAAACTGGAAAATCATATCCTGGAATTTGTTGCCGCGCTGGAATAACCCGTTCCCCAAAAGAGAAGCATATCCGTATAAGCAGAAAAAGCCTGACACGCTCCGTACCAATAAGCATGGGGAGTGTCAGGCTTTGTTTCATGATTTGATCAGACATTTCTTAAGATATTCTGATTTCTCGCAGACAGGAGGTACCTGTCAGACGTCCTTTGTGATCAGTCTGATCATAAGAAATCCCGCCATTCCGGGAAGCTCATATCGTTAATCACAGCAGCAACCTCATCAAACGGGACTTTCGGGAGCAGATATGTGTGACGGGATGTATCGTCCTCATGCCAGACGGTCAGGCCGTCGTCGGTGATCTCCATTCGCCCGTATGCGTGGCGGTCAAAATACATACCGGGACGGACGGCTTCCAGAACAGCGGTCTGATCCCAGCTTGGATTGCCCTCGGCAAAACCTTCTCCGTCGTTGATTTCATACATCATGCGTAATGGGTGTTCCTTGCTGCCATGAAAACGGAATTCTTTCAGACTGCGCGTCCGGATTCCGATCTCATATCCGGAATGGACAAGCAGGCCCTTCCAGTGCTCTGTGACATACTTGGCTGAGGGAATCTGGACGACGATATTGTTTTCCGCAAAGGGTGTATCCCCGCAGGTATCAAAGGAACCGCCCATATTATAGATGCCGGAAATCTTCCGTTCCGCAAGCTCCTGACCGGTTAGGGGAGAATATACATCCGGTCCGCTCTCCAAAAGTGCCGCGACAGACGCAAAACAGCCGACGACAACCAGTCTGACACTGCCGTCTTCCTGCGCAGCAAGTGTTTTGCGCATAATCTCGACTGTATCAGCAACATCTTCGCCATCCGGATGATCGGTGCAGAAAGTCTTGTTGACCGGCTCCATAAAGGGAGTAGGGTGTGTTTCATCCTGCCGATGCAGAATTCCGACGGGCAGATCCGGTCTTCCGTAATAACGGTTCAGCGCTTTGATGCAGCCCGCTGCAAGGGGAGATTTGAAACAGGCGGTCACTGCAAGGATATCCGCTTCCCCAAGATCTGCAAGAACGTGAAGAACGGACAGGGCTCCAAACTTGGTGCAGTTGCCGTCGATCTTCAGATCACTCAGGACTTTTGCTTTTTCTGACATAGTGTGCATCCCGATATTCCATAACCTCAAATAATCGAAATGAAAGTAATAATACCTTACACAATACTTTACCGTTTTCTCGGCTGACTGCATTGTATCATATAACCGGAACAGTGTCAATAGGCAGCGAAGAAATTCATCCCCTGCCTGAAGATGAAGGGATACTCTTGAAAAACCAGGCTAAAAACAGGTTCTTATTTTCGCAAAACCGGTCAGCGGGACACAGATCCTGCTGACCGGTTTGTTCGTGTTAATATTCGCCTGACACAAAAGAGCGTTCTGCCGGCAGTTATAATGAGTAACTACCTGCTTCCATCTGCATCGGTTCTCTGCCGGGCAGCCGTATCTCTGCTGTACAGCCGGAGGGAATAGTCACCTCATAGTTCCATCCTCCCTGCCCTCTCTCCCAGCGGACACTGACCCTGCCGTACAGGCTCAGATAAGAAAACGCAGCATACGTAAAGCTTCCGCCGGGCTGCGGGGCGATCAGAAAGCGGTTTTCCCCGGCGATCTGAACACCGCACATGCGGGAAAACACCCACTCAAGGCACGCCCCCTTGGAATAGTGGTCAAGGGAGGCGATTCCGCCCTGTGCCTGCGTCCCTTCCCAGCTCTCCCATATCGTGGTCGCGCCCATCCGGGGCATGAAGAGCCAACCCGGCATGTCCTCGTTCTCCAGCAGCCGATAGGCAGCATCGAGATCGAAATCACTGAGTACATACAGTATCAGCGGTGTGGAAAGGAAACCTGTCCCGAGCCGCCATCCGTAGTTTTCAAGTGCCCGGATCAGACGGTTCCTTGCATAGGCGGTATCCGTTTCATCCAGAAGATCCATATACAGCGGCCGTACCAGCATGGCCTGACGGTCGGTATCAAGCGCAAATTTTTCTGTATGACGCATCGCCTGATAGGCATTCTTTACCTTTTCGTGATACTTAAGATACAAGGTTTCATCTT
>JAKSPR010000036.1 GCA_024404655.1 Clostridia bacterium
AAGAGCATATATCGGACTGCCTGCCGATATGGACTTTATCGACCGGCAGATCGGGTCCCAGCTTTGGCGGTTTGATGAGAACGGGATGTACCGTGACCCGCATAATCCTATGGTATATGATCTTGTGTCAAGGGCACTGGCGGCTTTCATACTGAAATCCGGATACCGGGGATGTTATGCAGAAGAACTGCGTGCACAGCTCCGAAAATCCGTCGATATCACGATCGCCATGCTGTCAGTGGACGGCGAGATCCCTTTCGGCGGCCGTTCCAATCAGATGCTGATGACAGAGGGCTGGTATGCGGCTGTATGCGAATATTACCTATCGGAGCTTCCAAAGGATGACGGCCGACGCGGTCTTCTGGCATCATGCCTTGCGGCGGCAAAGAAGTTCACCGCCGACTGGCTCGGAATGGACGGATTCCGGCATGTCAAAAATTTCTATCCCACCGACAGCCCTGTGGGCTGCGAGGGCTACGCATATTTTGACAAATACATGGTGACTCTTGGCTCGGTGTATACGCTGGCTGCTCTGCTCTCGGATGGGGCAGAGATCACGCCACGGGAGAGGGACAGCTTTATCACAGCGACAGGACCGGATTTCCACAAGATCTTTCTGTATAATGGCACGATCTTTGCTGAATATGAAACAAAGGCGGATCCGGCTTATGACGCAAACGGCATCGGCCGTGTGCATTTCCGCGGTGCACCTCCCCAGCTGGTGCTCTCGGTACCGTGTCCTGCATCCGGCGGAAATTATACCCTTGATGAAAGCTCCGGTCTGCCGCTGTCGATCTGCCCTGTCCTCTGTGAAGACGGCATTGTGACCGCCTGCAGCGGCGCATCTTTTGAGCCTGACGAGATGCGGGAAAACGGTGACCGTGTTTTCCTCAGCATGGAAACGACCCTGGAAACCGGGGATGAGCTGACGGAATCGGTTCTGCTCGACGGGGAACGCTTTGTATATACCGTCGGCGGTGATGCTATCTGCGGCGCCGCATTTCCTGTATTTTTATCGGACGGCGCCGAACACACAAAGATCGTCATGGATGGACAGTCGCTGACTGTCACCTATCGGGGATATACCGCACGGTATGAGACGGACGGGGTAATTGAGAATACCGGTCACATCTGTGCAAACCGGAATGGTCTCTATGCGTTTTATACTGCTGCAGGCGACGGCGGGGTCACACTGACTGTGACGGTTTCAAAAAACAGTAAAAGAGAATAAGGGAAAGGATCAGAAAAACTATGGACAGCAGCCGACACATTTTCACGCTCCGCTATCCTGCCTCCTGGCATGGGGAGACATGGCGCGATGCTCTCGTACTCGGAAACGGCCTGACAGGTGTTCTTGTTCCCGGTGCCATCGGCGATGAAAGCATTCATTTCAATCGTTTTGATCTCTGGCACGGCGGAAAGGACATGGAGATCCCGGATATATCCGATACATTCCGCGCCATGCGCAGCGCAATTGACGCATCCGATTATCCTGCTGCCAACAAAGATAATCTGATGCATGCCCTGAAGGAAAAAGGGTATACCGTCGGATGCGAGACCCCCTATCCGCTGGGATGGCTGGATCTGCATTTTGAACCCGACGGAATTTTCCGTCATTATCGCCGCGGCATCAACATGCGTACGGGAGAAGCTTTTGTCAGCTATACCGTCAACGGCTGCGAATACCGGCGGCAGATGTTCGTATCCCGCGCAAGAGATATCACGGTGGTAAAAATGACGGCAGATAAACCGTTTGCCATCACCTGTGATTTTCGCCTGTTCTCCGATGCCGGGGAAAGCATCATTACGGATAACTCCATTACCCGGACCGCGGCGGACGGCGACACGGCAGCCCGTGTACTGTTTTTGGGCGATTTTTCTGCATCTTGCAAAAACGGGAAATTATGTGTGACGGGAAAAGAGTATCTGATCCTCATCCGTGTTTCGTCTCACTCATCCGACTGCACACTCTCAGAAGAGCAGTTTGCAGGTATGGATTATGACGCTCTGCTTGCAGAACACACCGCACTGCATACGCCGCTTTATGATGCGGTATCTATTGAACTTGCAGATGATACGGACCATGCGCTTTCCAATGAAGATATGCTCGGTGCGGCCTACGATGACGTCTGCCCGCCTGCGCTGCTGGAACGGCTGTGGCGTTTCGGGCGGTATCTGTTCATTTCCGCAGCATCGGATAAGGGAACCCCGGTTCCGCTGTACGGTCTCTGGCATGGCGGGGATAATCTTAAGTGGAGCCAGTATGTGGCCAATGAAAATGTTCAGATGACCTACTGGCACACAATGGCCGGCGGACTTGCCTATGCGCTGCCTCCTCTGATCCGGTATTATACATCCAGAACTTCTGTATTCCGTGAATGTGCCCGGAAGGTCTTCGGCATGCGCGGTATCTGGATCTCCGCATATACAACGCCGAACGCGGCAGGACTGTGCGTTCCGGTCTCCGTCATTGCCAACTGGATTTCCGGAGCCGGATGGCTCTGCCGCCATTTCTGGGACTATTATCTGTATTCCGGTGATGAAGCGCTCTTACGGGAGGAGATTCTGCCTTTCATGCATGAAGCTGCACTGTTTTTCTGTGATTATGCGGTGGAGGACGGTGATACGATCCGCCTGTATCCTTCTGTTTCTCCTGAAAACTCGCCGGCGTCTTTACAGAAGATCGGGGTCATGACCGCATCCGGACACCACTGTCCTGTCGTTCAGAATTCCACCATGGATTTTGCCGTCATGAAGGAACTGTTCGCAAACCTGCTCACGGGAATCTCCGTCACGGGAATGTACAAAGACGAAGTACCTGTTTTTGAGTCATTGCTGAAAAAGATCCCTGATTATCAGATCAACGGTGACGGTGCCGTCAAAGAGTGGATGCATCCGGACCTGGATGACGCATACAATCACCGCCATCTTTCCCATGTATATCCGGTATTCCCCGGTAATGAGGTCACGGCGTACAACCGGCCGGCATTGTTTGAAGCCTTCCACCGCGCGGTGGATCTTCGCGAGATCGGCAGCCAGTGCAACTGGTCTATGCCGCACATGTCATGCATCTATGCGCGCCTGCACGAACCAAAAAGAGCGCTGGAATGCCTTGACATGCTCGCAAAGAGTGTTGTTCTGCCGTCTCTTATGACGATCGCCAATGACTGGCGGAACATGGGAATCAGCCTTACGTGGAAAGAGCCTCCGATCCAGCTGGATGCAAACTTTGGTGTAGTCAATGCTCTGCAGGAGATGCTTTTCTGTTATCAGAATGAAACGCTGTCTGTTCTCCCGGCACTTCCGGACCGGCTGAAAAGCGGCTGTGTCCGCGGGATCCGGTTCCCCGGAGGACGTGCGGATATCCGGTGGACAGAGGACGGCCGGGCAGATGTTACCATATATGCTGAATGTGCTTTTTCTTATGATCTGTACATTGCGGGCAAGACGTTTGGGACGGTCACACTGCAGCAGGGTGAATCGATGTCCTTTGAAAGTACCGGCTTCCGGTAAATGCTGCCGGAAACAAAAAAGAAAACAAGAAAGCGCAGCCCCGGATATACTGAACGGGGCTGCGCTTTGTATTCTATGGGATGTTTGTGGTCAGTCTTCCAGCTTCAAGAGCTGATCGATCATCTTCTGGTAGTGCTTTTCGATGGCTTTGGTCTTCTTTTCATAGGTGGAGCTGAAATCCTGCTTATGGGAACTGAACAGCTGCTGCATCAGGGTAGCACAGCCGTTGTTCTGGTCGTAGATGATACCGAAGTCAAGATAACGGCCGCCGAGAACCATATCCAGGGTGCTGGATGCCATGTCATCGCGGGAATACTTGACCTTCAGTGCGGTCTCATAGTATGCGGGGATGACCTGTTTCCAGCTTTCTGCCTGCAGTGCTTCCGTGATGGCACAGGTTCTCTCCACATTCGTTGTGGTCGTGGGAAGTGCGCAGACCGTGAATGCAACATTGGAATGGGTACGGTAGTTTTCCTGGCTTTCGTCATACAGCGGATAGGGGAGAATACCGAAATCGAAATCGTAGTTACGGTATTCGGAGGAGGACTGGAAGAAGGCGTTGACAAAGAGTGCACGGCCGTCCTGCCACGGGCCGGCCTCCACGCCCCACGCGCCGGAAAGAACACCGGGATTGTTGAACAGCAGGTCCCAGACCTTGTTGAAGATGTCGACGGTCTTTTCGGTATAGTAGACGAGCTGCGGGATGCCGTCCTTATCATTGTGGGTGATCTCGGTTCCGAATGCGTAGGAGTAGTTTGTGGACGCACCGTAGAAATCGGTAGCAAGACCGTAGAGGTCGTCAGGGTCCTTCTTGCCGTCGCCGTTTACATCGAAATAGACATCGGAAACTGTCTTATAGAGGGATTCGTAGGTCCAGGTGTGATTCAGGACGCGCTCGTAAAGGTCATTGACGTCATAATCGGCGGCAAGGTTTTTGTTATAATACATGCAGTAGGTGAAACGCAGAAGGGAAAGATTGAATTCGCCCGCCATCATGTAGGTATGACCGTTGATGGACATGGCATCAATGACATCGTGTACGTACCAGGGCTTTGAAAAATCGATGTAGGGTTGATTGTCCCAGGGAAGATAATTGCCGCTGGGGATCGCAGAACCGGTATTCGGCACGTTGTCAAGAACCAGGGCAACGGAATCGTCGCCTGCAGTAATCGTTCTGCGGGCGGCAGACGTCGGGGCGTCGTAGTAGGTAACATCCAGATCGATATTGAAGCGTTCCTCAACGGTGCGGTTTCTCTGGTAGATCGCGGTCTCGACGATATCGCCGGATTCCCCTTCCAGATTCAGACCGAGGTCATTGACGAAATCCTCGCGGGTCCGGGTATACATCTGGAAAGTGTAGCCGTTATAGTCGAGTTCAGGGATCTCATCACTTACGCTGAGTCTGGGATCGACTTCAGTCTCTTCAGAAACGACATCAGCGGTATCGGAAGATTTCTGTGTTTCAGACGGTTTTACGGTTTCTCCCTCGCTGCCGCAGGCGATCAGTGCTGTCATGCATGCGAAGAGAAGCGATGCGGAAAGAATTCTGGTTTTCATATGCGGCTCCTTTTTGTTTGTCTCTTGAAGTGATTTTCCCTAATGATAGCACTTTTGGGGGTACTTGTCAAGGAAATTGAAAAAAACGGAATGGCGGGACACCGAAAACAGAAAATCTTATGAATCGGAAAAAATGGAAAACCGCAGAAAAATCTGATTTACAGCAGATTTTTCTGTTTTTTTTTTAAATAGCCGCAGAAATGTGGATTTCTGTTGCACTTTTGTTGCACTTTGTGGTGTATAATGGCAACTGAAAACGATTATATACAGAAATGCAGTACTGTGTATGATTGTGACCCCATTACCGCAAACTTTGTATTTCCGCGGTATTTCAAAAACTCTGCCCCATTCCGAACCATCCCGGGATGGGGCAGACAGGTTTTGGGAGGACGTTTAAGACAAATGACAAAATGCGGAAAAGCTTTCTGTCTGCCGGGGCGGCGGAACACCGGATCAGACATATCATATGAAGACTGCAAACAATCCGTCGTATCAGGAAAGGAATGGTAATTAACATGAAAAACAAGAAACTGACGGCAGAAAAACGGCACAGGCGTGGTTTCAGAAACGTCTTAGCCATGATTCTTGCCATGCTGACGCTGTTTTCCGCAGTACCGGTCAATGTGCTGGCGTGGACAGCAGCGGATAACAGGAGCAGAACTGATGCCCCCGTTTTTTCGGAAGCAGCGATTTCCGCCATGCAGGAGGTCTGCGGCGATCAGTATGATGCTGTGGATGTTCTCGGCGCACTGTATCAGATGGGAGCTGTTGATGAGACCGGTATGCCGATTCTTGCCGACAGCTATGTTGTGGATGGTCAGACGGTCAATACAGCCGAGCTGCGTGCGATGGCAGACAGTCATCTGACCGATGCCGAGGATACTGCTGTCACTGTTGACGGTACTGTCCTTACCTGGGGTGAGATCCGCAGCATATTTGCAGTCTCCGATATGGAAGAATACCTCCGGGCGGCAGAAGAGAACGGCATTGCCATGAACGATGATGACCACATTGTTACGGCGAACAGTCTGATGAAGTGGCTCGAAAACGGAGGAGCCGGTACAGAAGATGTCTGGCATCCTGTGACGCACGTCGGACATATAGGCGCGGAAACATTCTACGACGGAATTACTCAGCCGTATTACTGGAAAGATGCCGGATCCTATATTTCCGAACAGGAACTCAATCGTACCAATCTGTACGGTGACCCTGCAGGGGAAGCCGCACCTGCGCGGCAGGAACTGAATGATGTATTTGCTCCCCGCTATACGACCGATCATCCTGAACGCCTCTGGCTGCCTTCTGCACAGAAGAATTTTGTCGGCAAGGATTTTGCTGACTGCACTCTGGTGCTTGATCAGTACGGGGATGAGTACAACGGGGAATATGACTATCTTTCGCAGATCGACTTCTATCTGAATCTGCAGAATGTCATCGCAAACAGCGGCTATGATGCGAAGAAGGTCCGGATCACCCTGCACGCAGAATCCGAAGAAGATCTTTCCCGCGTCAACGGAGGATTCCTGTCTCTTGACTGGTGCGATGTATACTCGGAACCCGATGAACCTGCCATTGATCAGATCACCCTGGATGACAGTGCCTATGCGGCAATGCTGTCGGATGACGGTCTGACGATCGGTGTTGTGGATATGGAAGAGTTCCGTGATGGTAATGGACTGCTCTTCTCTCTGCGCGCTTTTTCCGAGGAGCAGAATCAGAGAAAACATTATTATGAAGAGGATACGCTTGGCTGTATCCGTGCAGCCGGCCTTTACATGACATTCGACGTTATCGGCGACAGGGTTGCACCTGCTGCATCCAAGTACAATACCCGCCTCTGGCTGATTCCGGTAGACGGTAAAGCTGATACATATAAACTGAACCCATACTATATGGGAATGGATACTGAAGAGTATTCTTTCCATACGAAATATAATTCGGAATACAGAATCCCCGGCATCGCTGAAAAGATTGCCGAGAACGGATATATTGACCTGATGGACAATATCACCTATCTCGGACACTATGTCCTCGCCGGCAATGCGGAAATGGAATATCAGTATGCAGTGAGCGTGTCTGACGCTGCACCTGCTCCGACACAAAGCCGTCTGTTCCTTGATCCTGTTTCCGCGTTCGGAACAGAGTATCGCGTAAACACCACTCTGACCTCCGAAGATATGGTACGCCGTTATGGTTTTACGTCCGATGTCATCTATGATATTCCGGATACCCTCATTACCAGCACACTGACTTATGCTTTCCTTGATTATGACAGCTTCATTCAGAGTTTCACAGACAGCGCGGATGTCAGGGTCGGAAGCCTGACGGTTAACGCGAACAGTGCATCTATGCCTTATTCCGTCTCCGGTTACGGGTATCATCAGTCAATCCCGGCAATTATCTGGGATTCGGCTTCCTGTGATCTGACCCGGTTTGAAGGATATGAACCGGAATCTTCTTCCCGTACCGGAACTCTGAGTACCACCTACACGGGCAACGGCCGTGCGGTGCTGGTACAGGCACGTCTGCTTTCCTATCTCATGTCCTACAGTATTCAGAACCCCGGACAGGACGGCGCAACTTTCAACCACCTGACCGAGACTCCATGGGCGTTCTCTCAGTACGGCATCTATGATAAGGATAACGGTACGATCTATCCCCATTTTGATTTTACCTATAATGCGAACAATCCTGCGGCTGATGAAAACCTGCACATCATAGCTCCTGCAATGACCTATTATAAAGGGGACATCATCCCGATCATCGTCCGCAATCCGAACGGTGTGTTCGGTACCCCCGAAGGTTCTGACGCAAACGAGCGCAGACAGTGGGCAATGGGTTTCCGCCTGACGGTCAACGGCCGTGAACTGGCACCTGCCGAGGTATCCTTCCGTCCTTATGACGCAGGGAAGTACGGCATCGATATGCTTGTCTTCCTTTATACTGTCGGAGATTTTGAAGCTGATATGCTGAACATCGGTACGGCGACGATCTCCTATAACGGTGGAACCCAGTTTGGACTGGTAAATGACCTCCGCGGTGATCCCGACCACGGTATTGCTGAAGAGACTGTCAAGATGAAGACCTTTGACTGGAGTTCCATGCTGCTGATGAATGGGGCAACTGTTGGATCCGACGGTGAGGATAATTATCTTGAAATTCCGATCCGCAGCTTCACAAAGGATGAAGATCCCGATGGAACACTGAAGGGTGAGCTGATCCAGCAGATAAACAACTGTGCGGATAGCCAGAATGATTTCAGATTGAAAAATGCTTTTGCTGTTCTCAGTATGGATGGTGACCCCAGACTCGGTGATGAACGTACTCCGATGTACGCTGTCGTTTCCGGACTCGGTACCTCTGACGAGAGCTATAAGAGCGTACGTATTCCACTTCCTTCTGTGGAAGAAAACAACGGCGAACCTGTCGTCTTTGTACGGATCTATACCGGTACGCCCCTGACCGGCGGCACCTATGTCTCCTATGACAGCAGTGATCTGAACTGCGGTGCATGGAACTGTGACGGTTTCCAGCTCGAGGGCGGCAGATACCGCACTCTGGGGACGGAGATCGTGCGCCTGCCGAAGATCACCTATTATGAAAACCCGGCAGACTTCACACTGGTATACAACGATACATGGAACACCTATGCAGAGGGTTTAAAATACCGCGAGTACAAGAAGGCCGGCAAGCCTGCCATTGTCCTTTCCTATCTTGCTCCGCTTGCGAATGATGACGGCTATTCCTACTCCTATGCGGATGCTAAATATTTCCAGTGGAAATCCGATAATGAGAGTATTGCGACCGTAAAGAATCAGACAAACAACGGCGTCACCATGGCAGTTATCACGCCGACCGGTGTTGTCGGGGATGTCACCTTTACGCTGACCTGCGCAAACGGCGGCGGTGACCATACGATGGAAATCAAGTCCTTAACACTGCACGTTGTCGAGGACAGCCCCGAAGCTTATCTTTCGATTCCCGAAACACTGACGCCTCTTGTTGTCCGCAGAAATGCGGCGGCATCCGTGACATTTGCGTCCAATATCCAGCAGGCAAATGCCCTCTGCGGTCAGGATACCACCGACTTCACGCTGAGCGTGTATGAAGCCCGCCTCGAAGACGGCAGACTGGTAAAGGCGTCCGATACCCCGGTTTATCAGAAGACGGAAACTGCATCCGAGGAAAACCCTGTCTATGCGATCCGGATTCCGGAAAACATTCTTGATAAGGTTTCTCCCAGCGGAAGCGAAAGCTATCTTGCGATTATCAGCGCAGTCAACAATAACGAAGAAAAGCAGCCGGCCGAGATGGCAGACAGCAGTTTCGCAGCGGAAGTTCCTGTCAAAGTCAGAAACTATCCGGTTGAGCTGAGCATTACCTCCCAAGACAATCCCTACATGCTCGGCGGCGATACCTATACCGCTACTTTTGCCATTGAGAATGCCAATTCTTCCTATGACTGGAGATACTATATTACCGATGAAAACGGTATTATGCTGGATGAATACAGCAGTGCCGGTACCGGTATTTTCGATAAGACCACACTGACCTTTACGGCTCCCGAGGTCGATAAGGTCCTCAAACGCAGCTATACTCTGACGGTGGCAGCCAGCAACGATGTTGACAGCGAAGGCTGGACGATGGCTGTCAAGACCCTCTATGTCTACAACAGAAATGCTCTTGATATCCTTGTCGGTGCAAGTGAGAGCGTAACTGTTGCAGACGATCACGTCACGATGGACAACCGTAACTGGCTTTCCGGTTATCTCTCAAGTGACGGCAAGACCATCAATCTCGGCTCTGGTGGTATCAGCTTCGGAGAACTGCAGACGGATGCGCATCTGGATTCCCTGATCAGCCTCAATTACGGTGACTACGCATGGGGTCTGATCTCTGATGCCATCGAATGGAAGGTCACCGATACGGACGGTTCGGATCCTGTCGACCTTTATTACAAGAAGATGGGCGTCTTCTCTGATACGGAAGCATCCGGTCTTGATACTTATCTGCCGACGACGGATTTCAGCCTGATCGCAGTGCGGGACGGCGAAGCAACGGTCACGGCAAAGCACGCACTTTCCGGTATTACGTCCTCCATTACGGTGGATGTGGACGTCCTCGATCATGAACTCGTTCTGTTCCAGTTCTATCCCCCTGTGACAACGAATGTCACTTATACACTGACGAATGGTGAGACTGTCACGGTTAAGTCCGATGGAAACGGTCAGATGGCGCTTTACGAAGCTGAGAAGATCGATGACGATACCCGTTTCTATCTCTCCTCCAGCGAAAACGGCACGGAATATGTCGGCATGGGTACGATGCGTTCGCTCAAGAGCGGCGAGAGAAACGCACTCAACGGCAAGACTTATCCTGTCAACCTGATCAAGCTGCAGAGACCTGCAGAACTCCATCTGTATTTCAGTGATGCAGAAGGCAAGCCGATCGCGAATGAGAATTTCACCATCCGCGGCGGTGTCTACTATGACGGAGAATATGCCGCTCATGCCGACCTGTTTGATGAATCCAACCGTGCGCTGGGTGATCTTGCAGGAGATGTCTCAAACGGTCTGAATGATATCATCTACACCTCCGATGAAAACGGTATGATCCGTATTTTCTTCAATATGAATCAGTTTACGTCCGAGAGTGAAGTTGATCCTGCAAAGGCACTGAACTACATTTTTGAGGTACGGCGCGACGGATTCTATCCGGAGATCGTTTTCGTCGATCCCTATAAGGAATCCAATGTTGTTGTCAATCTGAAGGCAGTTGAAGAAGAAAAAGCGAACAAGCCGTTTATGTGGGAATTCGGCATCAAGTCCTACAGCGGTGCAGGTGTCTTTACTGGTTACCTTCCTTTTGATGATTCCACGGTCAATGTCGGTCCCAACAGCGAACATCCGAGAGTCAGTCTGGAAGTCGAGACCGCCCTCTGGGGTCTTGATGATCTGATCGACCGCACTTCCGGTGTGACGAAAGTCATTGACAATCCCGGAAGCCAGTATTTCACCGATGAAGGTGCTGCTGCGATTCTTGGCAGCGGCGCAAGTGAGAGCAGCCAGGACTTTGAATTCTGGGCATATCCGTTCTCTTCCTTCGTGTTCTGTAATACCAAGCTGGATGCAAATCCCCTGACAGTCGGCTGGTTTGAAGAAGAAACGCCAGTCCCCATGGATCTGCAGCTGTTTGATGCAGAAGGCACGCCTTATGTCAGTTTCCCGTTTGATTATGCACTGTATAAGGATCTTGAGCAGACCGAGCCTGTTGCCAGTGAAAATCTGGAAGAGCAGGCTGAAAAGCAGAGAGAACAGATCAAGAAAGCAACCGAAAACTTCGGTCTCGGCGATCTCGTTCCCGGCGGAGATATCCTTTCCACTGGACTTACGTTCTTAACCAGTGCCGCATCCGGCGGTGATTACGGTATGTACTTCAAGGTGAGCCCGACGGCTGACCCGACGGTATATTATATCCTGATCTCCGTTTCCGATGAGGATCCGAATGATGACGATGACGATGATAAGAATTACAAGATCGAACCGTCTTATGAGGATATTCAGAATCTCGGTGCAGAAGCCATTTCCTCCATCCGAGGCAGCCAGCATCACTATGTCGATTATGAAATGAAGAAAAAGGGTCTTGCTGCAACACTCAAAAAAGAGCAGGAAGACATGTGGGTAGCAGGCAAGAAAAAAGACGAAAATGAGGACAAAAAGGATGACGACGATGATGATGACGACGGGCTCGGTATCAAGATCGGCGGCTCCCTGATTGCCCGCGCGACTTATGACCCCGAAAAGGACGACTGGAATCTCGCTGTCTGCGGCGGTTCCGTTCAGTTCAAGTGGCAGGCGATCGACTGGAATTACCACAAGAATCTGATCGTATGCTATGTTCCGTTTACCGTTTCCATCGGTGTCAAGGCGGAACTGGATATGGATATCGGCGGACGTGTTGTGAAGATGCCGTCTCTCAATAAAGAGGACACGCTGTTCCGCGTCAATGCCGGTATCAAGGGTGAGATTGAGGGCTTCGGCGGCCTTGGTCTTGACGTCAGCGTCATTGCTGTCAAGATCGGTCTCTATGGTAAATTCGAGGCAGCAGCAGAAGTCAACTGCCTGAAAACCGAAGAAGGCCCCTACAAGGGCGCACAGATCACTCTGAAGGGTGAACTCGGCGTCAAGTTCGTATTCAAAGCACTGGTTGTGGACTATGAATATGAGATCTGCTCCATCCTGAAATTCGGCGGCAAGGACGGCAAGAAGTATACTGCCGGAGATTTTGATAAGATCCAGGATATCTGGGAAGGCAATGATGTCACAGGAAAGCCTTATCTTGCCATGGCAGAGTGTGACGACAGACTTGTCTATACGATTGAAAGAACGGCAGCGGCTGCGCCGCTTATGGCTCCGGCATCTGTCCCGGGCACCGGAATCTTCCGTACTTATGAGAAGGATGAAGAACTTGAAAATCTGATCTATTCCGAAGACGGACAGAAGATTTTCTATCTTGATGACGGCGTTGCATTCATGGCGGATGCCATGGGTATCACAGAGCAGGCGATTGCAGATAACGAGGAGAGTGACTTCGGTCAGTTCTATCTCGATGCCGCCGGCAGAAACGAAAACTATGCGGCTGCATGGGTCACCCAGACCTGCGAAAGCAGATTTGATGACTACTATGAACCCACTGCAGCAGACCTCGCGGCTGCGATGAATTCCACCGAGATCACGGCTGCCGTCTATGAGAACGGCAGATGGGTGACCGAACGCCTGACTGCAAACGGTGCTCCGGACCTTGCTCCGACCGTTGCGGTTTCCGATGACGGACGGTATGTTCTCGTTGCATGGCGCAGCGTTTATAATTCCGATCCGGATGCGCCCCTGACCTTTGATGTGGATGACAACATCATGTACCGCATCTGGGACAGAACCACCGGAACATGGTCTGAAACCCAGACCGCATATAACGGTATCGCAAACGGTTCCGTTTATGCACTGGATTCGGCTGTCTTTGATAACGGAAATGCGCTCATCGCATTCACCGTACAGACCGCCTCTGCTCCCGAGGGAGAAGAACAGGACGGCCTTGAAACCTTCTATGCGTTCCTTGAAAACAAAGACGGTATCAGAACCAATACAACGGTCCGTGTTACCGACAACACTTACATGGATGCAAACGCACAGCTTCTCAAACTTTCCGAAAACGGCACCGAATATGCAGTGCTCGGCTGGTATGCAAAGGGAGAGAAGAGCGATATCTGCCTGCGTGTCTTTGACGCGGACGGCAAAATTGACGAATCCTATCCTGCCTCTGCGGCAGAGGTGAGCGGTGTCCGCATCAGCGAGAAATTCCGCCTTGCCGGTTCCGCAAGAGATGACCTTATGATCGGCTGGATCAATGCAAAGATGGAAGACGGTGCAGCAGCTGCTTCCGGTGACCTGTGTGCTGTCAGAATTTATTCAGCGGACGACGGTTCTTTCCATGCAGCACCTGCTCAGACCCTTGCTGCATCCTGCGCATCCGTCACGGTCGACGATTTTGCGCTGTACTTTGACGGTACCACAGTGAGTGCGCTCCTTGCGGAGACGGACTACAGCAGC
>JAKSPR010000360.1 GCA_024404655.1 Clostridia bacterium
GGAATAGCCGGAGAAGTCGAAATAAATCTGGAAGCAGAAGCAGATGAGGCCGAGCCACGAGCCGAAGACTGTTCTTTCGGGGTCTGCGACAGCGGCGTCGCACATTGCGCCGACGGTATTGGCAAAAATGACCTTCTTTGCAAGACCTGCAAGGAACGTGCGGATGCCGGATGCGAACATGGCAGAGGAACAGGTACGCTCGCGAAGCTGGTCGTCAACATCGCGGTAGCGGACAATGGGACCTGCGATCAGCTGGGGGAACAGGGTGACATACGCGCCCAGAGAAATGGGGTTCTTCTGCACCTTTGCGTCTCCCCGGTACACGTCGATGACATAGGACATGATCTGGAAGGTATAGAACGAAATACCGATGGGGAGGCTGATACCGCGGGTTTTGATAGAGATGAACGGCAGGCGGGAAAGGTTGACGGCGAAGAAATCGTAATATTTGAAGAAGCCGAGCAGCGCAAGGTTGGCTATGACGCTGATGATGAGCACGGCTTTGGCGGCCTTATCGTTTTTCTCCCGGAAGTGTCCGACGAGAAAACCTGCGCCGTAGTCGAACAGGATGGTGCCGACCATGAGCAGGATATTGACAGGTTCTCCCCAGCCGTAAAAGAACAGGCTGACGAGCAGCAGCACCGGGTTTCTGAGCACCGGTGGGAGAATATAATACAAAAGCAGTGTGATCGGCAGAAAGCCGAACAGAAATTCAAGGCTGGAAAACAGCATGGACGGACCTCCGGATGGTTCTCTTCAGAAAGGCGTCAGAAAGGGGACCGCCATCTTTTCGGCGGTATTTTCTATGTGTATAAGTATATCAAAGAATGGGGAAAATTACAAGAACGGACCCCCGGATTTATTTTCGGGGGTTCAATATTTACATTCTATTCATTTTTGAAAACGGATTTTCTCCGGCTACTTGAATTTTTTCGTCTGTGGGTATATAATGCTCTTATCAAACAAGAAAAGGAGCAATACTGCCATGATCCGAATCATGTCCTCCAATGTCTGGGGAAACTGTCCGGCGGATGCGCCGATCTGCAACCGGGACGACAATCTCTCGGTGATCTACCACCGTTACCTGCCCGATGTCATCGGCATGCAGGAGGTCTCACCCAAAAGCCGCGCGGAAGCGGACAACATCATCACGCTGAACGGGGATATCTACAAAGAAGTTCCCGTGGATTTTTCGCCTTTCCCGAACAACTACACGCCGATGCTCTACCGTTCTGACCGTCTTGCCCTTGGGTTCTCCGGATATCTGAACTACAAAGGGCTGAACGATGCGGGATCAAAGTCCCTTGTCTGGGCGCATTTTACGGAGCGGTACACGGGGAATCGGTTTCTTGTGATCAACACCCACTACTACTGGACTAACGACGATCCCGGGCGCGAAGCGCGGGTCTCCAATTCTCATGAGCTTCTTGATCTGCTTGCCGCTCTGGAAGCGCGGTATCCGGGGATCCCCGTCTTCTTTACGGGAGACTTCAACTGCCGTTCAAGAGAAGAACCGATTCAGATGCTCTTTGCGGACGGGATCCGGGAATCGCGGCTGGAAACGGTCGGGGAGAAGCCTTCGCTCTGTTCTCATCATGGATATCCGAAACGTGAGCCTGCGGACGGTGTTTTTACGGTTCCTGCGGAGCCGAAGCCCGATGCGGATGAGTCGATCGATCATGTATTCTTCAAAGGCGATCTGCGCGTTATCAATTATCAGGTCATTGTGGACCGGGAATCGCTGCTGGCGACGGACCACTGTCCCATCTTTGCGGATTTTGAATAACACCTCAAAAATGTGCCCCGGATGGCTGTCAGGTCATCCAGGGCATTATAATCGGTATGCGTTTTAATCCAGAGCGCTGACGTCGGCAAGAATCTCGGTGATCTTCTTCTCCGCCGCCTTTGTCAGTGATGCTGCGGAAGAAGAAAGATTATACTTCCCTGTCTTCACCATTTCCGTAACCTTGCTGGGAAGGCCTGTGATATCAAACCAGAAGTCAATATCATACACCATGGAATCAAACAGGATATCCACCATGGCGAGGGATTCCTCGTCGCGCAGAATCTTTTCGCCCAGGAACTCCGAATAGAATTTCGGGGTCAGGCTGAACATGGATTCATAGGACAGCGCATCGGTGATCAGTGCGGCGCGGTGGGTATTCTCAACAGTCACGGGAATACTGACGGGGCGGCTCATATAGCTCACCATGTTATAGTATCCGTTCTGTGCCTCGTCGATCTTGGGCAGGGGGAGAATACCGAAATCCGCCTTCATATCACGCAGGGCGAGGGTATCGCCGAAGGTTCCGGTACGGAACAATGCTCTGCCCTCCTGCATCACGCGGGATGCCTCGGAATAGCAGTCCTCGGTGGAAATTGCATCGGTAAATTTACCGTTATCCACGGGGAACACGCAGGTATCGTCAAGGACGAAATCAAAAATCTTATCAAACGCATCAAAGAATTTCTGATCGCCGAAGGTAAACTGATAGCTGTTTCCGGGAACCACGACGGAGGACTGACCGGAAGCGAGGTAGAAATACCATGCGGAGGAAATCTCCGTCAGCGTGCCGCACTGATCGGCGAAGGTCATTCGGCCGTCGCCGTGCAGGTCCGTGGCAGCGGAGCGGGCCATGGTGCCCAGCTTATCCAGCGTCCAGCGGCCCTCGGTGACGAGGTTATACGGATTCTCAAAATCCAGTTCGTTATACATCTGCTTATTATAAGTGACGCACATCTCGGTCAGCTCATCATAGAAGCTGATATCGCCCGCGATGACGAACATCTTATCACAGAGCTTCAGACCCTCCGAGCGTTTATCCCACCACGGAGCGTTAAAGCTGAATTCCGGCATTTCGGAGAGATCCTGCATATAGCCAGCCCGGATCAGACCGATCAAGTGACGGGAATAGAACATGAACAGGACGTCGCAGAAATCGTCTCCGGCGAGGACCAGTTTCTTGACGGTCTCATTGGTATCCTCCAGTTCCACGAATGCGATATTGATATTATACGCATCGGCAAC
>JAKSPR010000361.1 GCA_024404655.1 Clostridia bacterium
TGCCCTCGGCAGCGCGGCACGCATCGGCTGTGACCTTGAAAAGAGCCCTGTGGATGCCGCCATCGTCGGTATCGTCGACAGCGGAACCGGTCTTCCCACTCTCTGATTCTTCTGAACAAAATAAGGAATGGTCATCAACATGAAAAAAGCACTCGGTATGATCGAATTCAAGACCGTAGCTTCCGGCATCACCGCAACGGACCGTATGCTGAAAACTGCGGAGGTTGATGTGCTGCAGGCGAACCCCGTCTGCCCCGGCAAGTATCTCGCCACTATCTGCGGCGAGCTGAGCTCCGTAAAAGCCGCCATTGATGCAGCAGAAACGGCAGCACCGGATATGCTCATCGACAAGTTCGTCCTCGGTAATCCCCACGAAAGCGTCCCCTCCGCCATCAGCGGAACCAATGATATAAAGAACCGCGGCGCCATCGGCGTCATTGAGACCTTTACCGCAGCATCTGCGGTGGTCGCAGCCGATAACGCAGCCAAGACTGCCATCGTCGACCTCATTGAAGTACGTCTGGCGAAAGGTATGTGCGGTAAATCCTATGTTATCCTGACCGGCAGCGTCTCCGCCGTCTCCGCAGCTGTGGAGCGTGCGGCAGAAGCCATGGAACCCGGCAATCTGCTTGACACCACCGTGATCGCTGGTCCCGACGAACGTCTCTGGGACAGCATCCTTTGATCCTGCGGAAAGGTACGGTACGACAACAATGCTTGCAATCGAACGCAGAAGAGAGATCCTTTCCCGCCTTGCTCTCGAAGGCAAGGTCATCGTCTCGGAACTCGCAAAAGATTTCGACGTCACGGAGGAAACCATCCGCCGCGACCTCGATAAACTCGACAAAGAAGGCCTCGCCTCCAAGACTTACGGCGGCGCCGTCTCCCGTCAGAATCCCCTGCTCGATCTTCCCTATAAGATCCGCATCGGCGTCAATGTCGAGCAGAAGCAGAAGATCTCCGACACCATCGCATCCCTTGTGGAGGACGGCGAGCGCATCATGCTCGATGCCAGCTCCACCGCCATTTACATCGTCAAGAAGCTGAAGAACAAAAAGAATCTCACCGTCATCACCAATTCCGTGGAAGTCCTCCTTGAGCTTGCAGACAAGCCCGACTGGACCGTGCTCTCCACCGGCGGTGTCCTCAAGGAAGGCGCGCTTTCCTTAACCGGTTCTTCCGCTGAAAAAATGATCGCTTCCTACCACGTCGATACCGCAATATGCTCCTGCAAGGGCATTGATACGGAGTTCGGCGTGACCGAATCCAGCGAAAAGGACAGCCTCATCAAGCAGGCCATGTTTGCCTCCGCCGAGCGCTGCATCCTCGCTGCCGACAGTGAAAAATTCGACAGAAAATCCTTTGTCCGTGTGTGCCGCATGAGCGACGTGGATATCCTCGTCACCGATGAGCGCCCCGCAGACAAATGGGCTGATTTCTGCCGCAACAATAATATCCGGATCGTCTACTGATTACTATCAACAGAAAGGACAGGACCCCAAAATGAAAATTCTCGTTCTCAACGCAGGAAGCTCCTCCCTGAAATATCAGCTGTTCGACATGGACAGCGGTGAAGTCACCGCAAAGGGCAACTGTGAGCGTATCGGTGCCGGCGGTACCGTTACCCACAAGAAGGCCGGTGCAGACAAGTATTTTGAAGAAATCGACCTCCCCGATCACGGCAGAGCCATTGAAGTCGTCCTCGACCTGCTGGTCTCCGCAGAGCATGGCGTTATCGGTTCCATAGGGGAAATCGACGCTGTCGGCCACCGTGTCGCACACGGCGGTGAGCAGTGCAGAGAATCCACCCGCGTCACCGAAAGCGTCATCAAGTATCTGGAATCCATCGTTCCGATCAATCCCCTCCACGGCCCGCCTGCCATCGCCGGCATGAAGGCCTGCCTTGCACTGATGCCCGATGTTCCCCAGGTCGCAGTCTTCGATACTTCCTTCTATTCCGAGATCGAAGACTTCCGCTACATCTACCCGATCCCCTACGAATACTATGAGAAGGACCGCATCCGCCGCTACGGCTTCCACGGTACCTCCCACAGATATGTCAGCGCCGAAATGGCAAAGATCCTCGGCAAGCCCCTGTCTGAGCTGAAGATCATCACCTGCCATCTGGGCAACGGCTCTTCCATCACCGCCGTCGATCACGGCAAGGCCATCGACACCTCCCTGGGCTTCACTCCCCAGGAAGGTATCGCCATGGGTACCCGTTCCGGTTCCATCGACCCCACCGTCGTCACCTACCTCATGAAGACCAAGGGCTACACCCCCGATGAGATGGAAAACATCCTCAACAAGAAGAGCGGTCTGCTCGGTATCTCCGGCATGTCCAATGACTGCCGCAACCTGACCGAGGCATCCGAAAAGGGCGATCCGATGGCAACGCTTGCACTCAAGATCATGACCAACGGCATCAAGCGCTATATCGGTGCTTACGCCGCAGAAATGAACGGCCTCGACGCTCTCGTCTTCACCGCAGGTATTGGTGAAAACCAGAAGAACATCCGCCGCATGGTCTGCGAGAACATGAGCTACCTCGGCATCGAGATCGACGCAGACAAGAACGAAAACTTTGTCAGAGGCATTCCCTTCGACCTGACAAAGGAAGGTGCCAAGGTCCAGACATGGATCATCCCCACCGACGAAGAATACATGATCGCACTCGACACAAAGAAACTTGCGTTCTGAGCGCCTCCTTATCCCGTGTAAATAATAGAAAGGTATGGCAAATAAAATGGCAATTTCAGAAGCAGAAATCCGGAAAATTGTTGAAGGCATTCTGAACGGCACCGCTGCAAACACCACAGCGTCTGCAGCAGCAGAGCCCGTCAAGGACTGGTCTTCCACCCAGTACAAGGGCAGAAAGCTCATCGGTATTTTCGACGACATGAACGAGGCCATCGAGGCTGCTGACAAGGGCTACCGCGCCGTCAGAGCCATGACCGTCGAGCAGAGAGAAAAAATCATCACCGTCATCCGCCGCCTCACCCGTGAGGAAGCACAGGACATGGCA
>JAKSPR010000362.1 GCA_024404655.1 Clostridia bacterium
ATCATCACAATGACAGTATCGGCCTTGACTTTGTCAGTTTCCAACAGATCAATGCGATAAGGGATTGCGCGCTCCATGCGCATATTCTGAAAAGAGCAGGCAAAGTCTCCGATCAGCGCATTGCCGAAGGAATCACGGAAAAAGAGAAGGTTTCCGGCTTTTCCTGCGCTCCGGGTCGTGATCTGCATATCCATAGGCGTTGAGAAAGCAGAGGTGTAAGCATACAAAGCGGAGGCATCATAGAACACATGATCATCGTGTTCCGCCCCTTCCGGATACATCAGCGAGTCAAGATCGCCGTCAAAGTCGCGGACTCTTGTCGGCTCCGTCGGGAGTTCTCCGGGAACGGGCAGGGAAAGAGCTTCCATCATGGCAAGATAGCCCGCTCTTGCACCGATGCCGTTCCAATGTGTATCGCGCTTATGATAAATCAGTTCCACCTCTTTTGCGGCAGTCAGGACCGGACGGAGATCAAGATGCGGAACACCCCGTTCCTCAAGCGCATCATACAGCCTGTCAAGGTCTGTAGGAGCTTCCGTCTTCCGGTACCGCGACGGCATCATCTCCGGATAGATGGTATTCTTGTCGGGGGCACAGACAAAAAGGAATTTCGCGCCATGCTCATCAGCATAGTCATATAATGCAGCGAGAGAATCGGCAGCAGCATTCACTTCCTTGTCGGTCATGGGATTGTTACCCATATAGCAGTCAAGGGTTTCGGCAAAGAACAGAAATCCATCCTCACCGACTACAACCTGATCGTTGCCGGTGGTAAAGAGACGTTCTTTGAGCGCTGCAAAGGCATTGACAACGGTACCGCGGTAAGCAAACCGCTTGGAAAACCAGCTTTCCATATCCGTCCCGAATTCCCGGGAGATTTTTCCGTCTTCCAGAAAATGGGGGAATTCTGCGCCTTCCGCTGCTTCGGACGCTCCCGGGATCAGCATGCCGAGAGAAAAGAACGTACACATGCCGAAAAAGAAGATACAGAACAGTATCAGCGCTATAGTTTTGAGTTTCGTTTTCATACCTGCTCCGGATCAGAAGATGTAATAGATAAAGGGGTTGAAGGAAGTTGATGCAAGGGTCATGACGCACAGGAAAAACAGAGGAATACAGAGGATATACTCAAATACATCAAAGATCATCCCCGCATGGATCTTTTCAAAGAACGTGCGCAGCAATGCAAGCAGCGGGAAGGAAAGGATCACACCGCAGAACAGCATGAATATCACATAAGGACTGAGAAGTCCCGTAACATCCGATGACGGTGTTCCGGATGCAGAAAACATGGAACCAATGAAACGGAACCCGGCAGTGACGCTTGGGGCCCTGAACATGACAAACCCAAGAACCACGGTCAGCAGCGTATACAGCCGCAGTGGAAGATGAAGAATCCGTTTTTTCTCCAGCCGTTCCATGTGTACAAGACGTTCAAACATCATTAAAGTTCCATGCCAGAGACCCCAGAGGATGTATGTAAAATTCGCGCCGTGCCAGAAACCGGTCAGAAAGAAGATGATATAGCGGTTGAGAACGGTACGTGCTCCGGAGACCCGGTTGCCGCCGAGGGGAATATAGACATATTCGCGGAACCAGTTTGTCAGGGAGATATGCCAGCGTTTCCAGAAATCCCGCACCGTCACAGCGGAGTATGGATAGTTGAAGTTCTCGGCGAGGGAGAAGCCGAACATGGAGGCAAGGCCGATGGCCATATCCGAATAGCCGGAGAAATCAAAATAGATCTGCAGACTGTAACAGACAGCTCCGGCCCATGCGAGGGAGAGGGACGGGGCAGATGACGCAAAAGCGGCATCAGCAATGAGCGCGGCGGTATTGGAAATCAGCAGTTTCTTTGATAACCCGTAAAGGAACCGTCTGACACCCAGTGCTGTTTTTTCCACTGTCACCGTCCGCTCCGTCAGCTGTTCCCGGATCGCTTCATAGGTAACGATAGGGCCTGCGATCAGCTGCGGGAAGAAGGAGATATAAAGGAGCAGGGTGAAATAATTGCGCTGGACCGATGCTTTTCCGCGGCTGACATCCAGAACATAGGAAAGCTCCTGAAACGTATAAAAGGAGATACCAACAGGCAGTGCAAGGTAGGGCAGCGGCAGATGGATATCGACCGCAGATTCAAAAAGCCCGGCCAGCCACGGCACATACTTGAAGAAGGCCAGAATAAAAAGATTGACAGCAACCGCAAAGACGGTCAGACGTTTCCGTCTTGTCTCATTGCCTGTTTCTCTGGCATCGAAAATCGCACGGGCCGTGACAAAGTTGAAGAAGACGGAGACGATCATGATTACTGAATAGACCGGTTCTCCGTATGTATAGAAAAACAGGCTGGCTATGCCAAGAAGAATATTGCGGGCCCTTGTGTACCGGGCAGGGATCAGCGTGTGAAGAATCCATACCGCAGGTAAAAACAGAAACAGAAATACGGTGGACGAAAAAACCATTGGTGACCTCATAAATGACGGGCGGAATCCCGCCGACAGAAAATACTACTTATATTATTATATCATTCTTTTTCAAAGAATACAAGACCTACTGAAAAGAAAAATGTGATGAGAAACAAAAAGCAGTACAGAAGTTCCGACAGCCTGGAGCTTCTGTACTGCTTTTCAAATAGAGCGTATAATATTACATAGCTTTTAGAATTGTTTCAACCTGTTCCGATACAAGAGCAGCATCATCATGAATGGCAAGTTCCGCACGTCCATCGATATCGGTTTCCGATTTGTTGATCAGAATCAGATGCTTTCCGCGGAAATACCGTACAAAAGAAGCCGCCGGATAAACGACAAGGGAAGTCCCGACGATCACCATGGTGTCCGCACGAGAAATAGCGTCTATGGCGTTGTCTATCACAGTTTCATCAAGGGGTTCTTCATAGAGAACCACTTCCGGCTTGATCGCGCCGCCGTCCCTTGTACAACGCGGAATCCCGTCTTCATCCCGCAGTTTCATAAAGTCAGCAAGATCATAGAATGCTCCGCAACGGATACAGCGGTTTCT